>JBAWYZ010000022.1:0-16676 GCA_037143255.1 Leptolinea sp.
GGATGGGCATGCTGCAACGGAATATCGAGATAAGGAAGAACAACTTCGGCATCTGAAAGCTGTTGAATTAGCCGGTCGGATACAGCGCCTGGATAGGCATACAACAATCTTATCCAGGGTATCCCTGGAGCAGTCTCGTGAATTCTTTCTAAAAGATGCGGCAAAGCATCCTTCATTCCCAGGTCAGACCCGTAATCTGTCACATCCTGGGCGATCAAATTGATTTCCTGAATACCGTTTTTTTGCAAGATAGCGACTTCACCCAGAATAGTCTCAATCGGACGGCTGACCGCCGAACCTTTTATGAGTGGGATGGCACAGAACGCACAGGGACGCCTGCATCCGTCTGCAATTTTGAGATAGGCACTTGTCCCCTGGGCAGCCGCCCGAATAATTTCCTTTTCATCTGTTCCAATTGTCGCGACATCAGGCAGGTGGTAAATTGGCGCGATCCGTCCGGGTGTTTGTTGGATTTTTGATAGAACTTCCAGAATATCCATCCAGCGCCGTGTGCCAAGAATGCCGTCCAACCTGGGTACTTCTCTTACAACCAGTTCTCTATCGCGTTGTGTAAGACAGCCGGCGGCAATTAGAATTTGGCCATCCTTTTTATTTGCTGAGAGATCTTTTAATGCATCAAGCGATTCCTTGCGGGCACTTGCAATAAAACCACAAGTATTGACCAGCAAAACATCTGCCCGGGCGGGCTGTTCAACAGCAGTGTACCCATCACGAACAAGCAAGGCGGCCATCGATTCGGAATCGACGGTATTTTTTGCACATCCAAGGGATTCTAGATAAAAGGTTTTCTTATTTTTCATTATGGGATCAAAGGAGTAACTGTTGGTGGAACAAAAGTAGGCGGTGGAAGTAATGTCAACGTTGGAAGGGCTGTGGCGCTGGGTGCAGCCGTCTTTACGGGAGTTGGGGTAGTTATGCCTTCTTTTGAAAAAATCAACCGTAGTGTTTCTCCCGGGAGCCCCAATGTACCCAGATCCCTCTGGTTGTAGTAAATCTGCAAGGCTGCGGCATTGCCACTGACGACTTCAATTCTTTCATCACCGGTGAATGGATAAGCATTTCCGGGGATAGTTCTGCCGGAAAACACTACCTTCTTTCCAACAGTAACCTGAAGGAACACTCTTTGATTGGGTACAATGTAGACCTGCATGGCGGCATCCCCCAGGCTCGGGATTGGTGAAGTCGGGGAACCATTGGGAGAAGCCCCTTCACCCGAGCTGGCTGAAGTTGGCACTTGACCAATAAGATCAGGATTTCTTACAAGTTCTGTAGGTTCAATAGTCATTGTTAACCCGGTAACTGGGACTATAGTTGGATTATTGAGTAAAACAGCCGAAATTGGAGGGGCTTTAGAAACTGGAATTAATTCTCCAGAGGACATGACCTGGGCTGCTGCCCATAATCCAAACCCAACCAGCCCAACGATGACAACACTTCCGATAATTAGGTCCACGGTAAAAAACCTTCGAAAACCTGTTCTTTCAGAAGCAGGTACAGCCGCTTTCTTTTTTGTCCGCGTCTTTTCCAGTTCCGGAGTAATTATTTCAATCCGGCGTTTTTGCAAAGCATCGGCAAAAATACTGAGCAGGTTATCCGTGTCGAGATTCAGGTAGGTAGAATAGCCACTTAATAAACCGCGAGCTTGAACAAGAGAAGGGATATCATTGAATTGTCCGGATTCCATCGCGGTAAGGTAACGGGAACGGATATGGGTAATTTTTTCGATATCTTCTACAGATATTCCCAGCCTTACCCGGCATGAATGCAATTGCTGCCCGATTTCTTGAAACAGGCCCAGTGATGAAGTATCTAATACTGAATCAAATTCTATTTTGTGACCATCTTCCGGACCGGAATCTGGTTGATGATTTTCCCCGGAAACCACTGAAGTTGGGTTTTGGTCGGCAGCCTGCGCACTCTCTTTGGTTTTCCCGGTTTCAGCCCTGGTTGATGAAGGTTGTTCTTTTATCAGTATTTCTGAAGTCAAAACAATAGCGGGGGATAAAAGTTCTTCTTCTATTCCATCATAGGCATTAAGAATTTGCTTAATTGGGAGATTAAGCCAGTCTGCGTATAAGCGAATGAACCCTTTGAGTTGCGCATTGGAGGGAATATCAGAATACCGACCTTCTTCAATTGCTTCTATGAAATATTGACGGATATGCGTTGCATTAGAAGCCTGCTCAATGGTAGCATTTTTTGCTTCACGTGCACTTTTGAGTTGTTCTCCAACAGGTAGTTGCATAAACGGAATTCAATTGTTCAAAAAAGTCCGACCATCCTGCCGAAGCTGGAACTGGCCGGACAATCTATTCAGAGACCTTGATATTTAATCAGGATGATCAGGCTTCAGTACTTGCCTCAGCGCTTGTTTCAGTAATTGCGTCTGAAATTGCTTCTGCTGACTCTACCACTTCTATTTGCTCTACAATAGGTGCAACGGGTGAAGCTGGAGCGACAGAAATGACAGGTATTGCAACAGATTCGCCTTCCCGATGAACAATGACTTTTACTTCCGGAACCAGATCCATTGTTAGACGTACTTTTGCCTTATGTTCACCAAGCACGCGAATAGGTTGAACTTCGACTGCACGGCGGTCAATAGCTGTGCCAAGTTTGCTGTTGATGGCATCGGCAATCATCTGGGTGGTGATAGAGCCGTATAACTTGCCTGTCTCACCGGCTTTGCTGGCGAATGCGATCACTAAGCCGTTAACCTGCTCAGACAGACCGCCCAATTCGCTATTCAGTTCAGAACGGCGCACAGAAGCCCGAGAGCGGATTTTATCTGCCTGTTTTAATGCGCCGAGCGTGGCAAGCATAGCAAATCCCTGGGGTAACAGGAAGTTGCGGCCGTAACCATCAGCCACTTTCTTGACATCACCGGCTCGGCCAAGTTTGTAAACATCTTTAATCAATAATACTTTCATTCTATAAGCCCTTTCAAACGAGGTGTCATCAATCGAAGGGTACTACGATTGATGCAATCAAATATTTTACCAGAGGGCGAATGAATGGTCAAATCAAATATTTTTTTGTCCATTCTGGTTATTTACTTAACCTGCATATTTTTCTGTTGTTTATGTTGGGCCGAAAAGGAAAATCTATCGTAATAAATCCAGGAGGATCAATGGAATCAAGCAAGTCGCTTCAAAAATCGTAGCGCCATCTTTTCCGGAACATTGTATACTTAATCTATTACGGACACAGAATCGAGGGATAACATGACTTTGGAAGAACAGAAAAAGCATTGGATGGCTTCGAAATATGCTGCCAACTTAAAGAAAGCCCCGGAACGAAAACTGATTTTCAAAAATAGTTCTGGTATAGAAATCCCCCCGGCTGCTTTCCCAATGGATTTTGATTACTTTGACAAATTGAATTTCCCGGGAGATTATCCTTATACGCGTGGAGTTCAAACCTCCATGTACCGCAGCCGGTTTTGGACGATGCGGCAATATGCTGGTTATGCCTCCGCAGAAGAGTCGAATAAACGGTACCGGTACCTCTTGCAGCAAGGTCAAACAGGCCTTTCTGTTGCTTTTGATTTACCGACCCAAATCGGATACGATGCCGATGATCCGATTTCTTCTGGCGAGGTTGGAAAAGTTGGCGTATCCATATCCACCATGGATGATATGGAAGCGCTTTTTGACCAAATTCCGCTGGATAAAGTATCCACCAGTATGACCATTAATGCCCCAGCCTCCATCCTGTTGGCGATGTATATTGCCGTTGCCCATAAAAATGGCGTGGAAGAAAAAGCGCTTCGGGGAACCATCCAAAATGATATCTTAAAAGAGTATATTGCCAGAGGTACGTATATTTTTCCTCCTCAACCATCCATGCGCCTGATTACGGATGTGTTCCAGTATTGTACCGATAATGTACCGCATTGGAATACGATCAGTATTTCAGGGTATCACATCCGCGAGGCTGGGTCCAACGCTGTTCAAGAAGTGGCTTTTACCCTGGCAAATGCCATTGCCTATGTAGAGGCTGCCATAAAAGCCGGGCTAAAAGTTGATGAATTTGCCTCTCAAATCTCTTTTTTCTTTAATTCACATAACAACTTTCTGGAAGAAATTGCCAAATTTCGGGCTGCCCGTCGGATGTGGGCAAAGATCGTGAAAGAACGGTTTGAAGCATTAGAGGATAAATCTTGCATGCTGCGATTCCACACCCAGACAGCCGGTTCAACCTTGACTGCACAACAACCAGAAAACAATATTGTTCGCGTCACTATTCAGGCGTTGGCAGCAGTTATGGGCGGCACTCAATCGCTGCACACCAACAGCATGGATGAGGCGCTCTGGCTACCGACAGAAAAATCCGTCCGCGTGGCGTTGCGCACCCAGCAGATCATTGCCCACGAATCTGGTGCAGCTGACAGTGTCGATCCGCTGGCAGGTTCTTATTTGATTGAACAATTGACTGATGAGATTGAAAAACAGGCGACAGCCTATATCCAGCGGATAGATGAGTTGGGTGGCGCTTTGGAAGCCATTGAACAGGGGTACATCCAAAATGAAATTCAGAATGCTGCTTACGCCTATCAAAAGGAAATTGAAAGCAAACAGCAGATCATTGTTGGTTTGAATGAATTTCAAATTACGGAAAAGCAGGACCTTGAACGGCTGAAAGTAGATATTTCAATTGAAGAATATCAAAAATCACACCTAAAAAGTTATCGAGAAAATCGCGATACTCAGAAAGTAGCCGAGTTGCTATCCCAACTGGAGAGTAGTGCAAAATCTAGTGAAAACCTGATGCCGCTCTTGGTAACCTGTGTTGAGAACAAGATTACCCTGGGTGAAATTACCCGCGTATTGCGTACTCTGTGGGGCGAATATCAACCTCCATCTTTCTTCTAAAAAGGAATACAAAAATGGCAAAGATCATTAAAATTCATCATATTGGAATAGCTGTTTCAGACCAAGATTCTGCAACTTCTTTTTGGAGAGATGCTCTGGGGCTTTCCCTTGATCATATAGAAGACGTGTCTTCTCAAAAAGCGCAAGTCTCGTTTTTTCCGGTTGGTGAAAGTGAAATCGAACTAGTCAAACCAACTACTGATGATTCATCCGTGGCAAAATTCCTTGTTGACAGAGGCTCTGGTATTCATCACCTTTGCCTTCAGGTGGATAATCTTCAAGAAATGATGGACGAATTGAAAATCAAGAATATTCGGTTGGTCAATGAAACTCCCCTTGAAGCAGAGGGGCGTCAGATGGCCTTTATCCATCCGAAGAGCGCCAACGGGGTGCTGGTGGAACTTTACCAGATACTTTGACAGAAAGAAACGTAATATTACGCGCTTAAACAGCCTGAGCTGATAATTCTTGTAGTTGATTTTCTTCCAAATTGGCGGCGGCGATTCCCGCATCAACATCAACTCGGGTTAGCAAAATTGCGCCAATGATGAAGAAAATGATCAGTGAGACGATGCTTAACCGGCTGTGACCCATAATTTGCCCTACAATACCGAAAAGAACCGGGCCGGCAATTCCAGCAAATTTCTCACTGACGCTAAAGAAACCGAAGAATTCCGCCGATTTACTCTTAGGCATCATGCGGCCAAATAGCGATCGGCTGAGCGCCTGGCTGCCGCCCTGGACGGTTGCAACGGCCAATCCGAGCGCCCAGAAATGCCATTCTTGCGACATGAAATAACCACCAAAAGAGATGCAAGTATAAATTATCAGGCTAAGGTAGATTGATTTTTTCGTGCCAATTTTCTTGGCAAGCCAGCCAAACAAGAACGCAAATGGAATGCCAACAAACTGCACCATCAGCAAAGTTCCAATGAGGGTAGTTTGCGTAATCCCAATTTCAGCGCCGTAAATTACTGCCATTTTCATTATCGTACCGATGCCATCGTTATAAAACCAGAAGGCGACTAAAAACAAAAAAAGCTGCTTAAACTTAGTTATTTCACGAAAGGTATGTGCCAGCCGGCTGAAGCTTGCTTGCATAGGGTTGAAATGTTCTTCTCCCGGCATGACATGCCGAGGTGGTTCAGGTACAAACTTAAGCAAAGGGATAGTAAACACAAACCACCAGAGCGCCACGCTGACAAAGGAAAGCCGGGTCATTAAACCGGTCATTTCTTTTGGAGCCAGCATGATCATTGCCATATTTATTGCGAGCATTATGCCACCCCCAAGGTAACCAAGAGCATAGCCCTTGCTGGAAACCTGATCCATTTCCTCGCCGGAGGCAATATGCGGCAGCAGCGAGTCATAAAATACCATCGATCCTGCAAACCCCAAATCACCAATAATAAAAAAGATCGAGGCCATGAGCCAATCACCGGTTTTTACAAAGTAAAGCAACGCTGTTCCCAGAATGCCAAGGAAGGCAAAAATTGCCAGAAGACGCTTCTTTGTACCGCTAAAATCAGCCAGCGCTCCAAGAATCGGGCTCACAAGGGCTGCTAATAACAACGAAATAGACGTGGTGTAAGCCCAATATACGGTAGCCAAATTGCCACCTAGATTGACGGCTGCAACCGAAGCATAGTAAACCGGTAAGACTGCTGCCATAATGGTTGTTACAAAAGCTGAGTTCGCCCAGTCATACATTGCCCAGGCATTGATGATTTTTTTATGTTCATTTTCCATGGTGGATTCTCCGAGAAGACATTTTGTTGATTATACAAGAAATCTCGTACCTGCACACAGACCGAAACTAAATCACCACGAATAAAAAAAAAGTATATAACACAGAAATTCTCAATCTGATTTTATATTCTACCCAAGACATTCAAAAAATAACAAAGCCTGTTTGCCCATCTCGTTTTCGACAGCACAGGCGTCTGTATTGTTTTTGCGTAGTGATCCTAGCCCCCGCCTTCCCTCAAATCAAAAAGTGGATATTGACACGGCAATCTTGAAAAGCCGTATTTAGAATTTCCTGAGAAATTATTTTTATCCCGATAATTTCGAGCGGGATGGGTATAATAAAAGTTTGCACAAAAACAGAAAAAGTAAGATTTCAGGTGAATGGAATGTCTCAAAATACAATTAGAGTAATTGGCGCCAGAGAACACAATTTAAAAAATATCACCGTAGATATTCCGCGCGATAAACTGGTAGTCATTACCGGATTATCTGGCTCCGGCAAGTCGTCTTTAGCTTTTGATACCATTTTTGCAGAAGGACAGCGGCGCTACGTAGAATCTCTCTCGGCTTATGCGCGGCAGTTCCTGGGTCAATTGGATAAACCGGACGTAGATTCCATTGAAGGACTTTCGCCGGCGGTGTCTATTGATCAAAAAGCCACTTCTCATAATCCCCGATCTACGGTAGGTACAGTAACCGAGGTATACGATTACTTGCGCCTGCTTTTTGCCCGGGTAGGCATTCCGCACTGCCCGGTATGCGGACGGGAAGTGCAACGTCAATCTGCTCAGGAAATTGTCGATGCTGTCGATTCTTTATCGGATGGAACCAAAATATTAATCCTTTCACCCTTGATAAGGGGACGGAAAGGTACTTATCAGAATATTTTTGATGATATTCGTAAAATGGGATTTGTTCGCGCCAGGGTAGATGGACAGGTAGTCAACCTGGATGATGAAATTTCATTGGACCGATTCAAGATACACACGATTGAGGCAGTCGTCGACCGATTGGTAATTAATAAAAAAGTGGATGAAACAGAACTTAAATCAGCGCAAACACGATTGACCGATTCCATAGAAACTGCGCTGAAAATAGGTGAAGGGTATCTAACTATTCAGAACTTAAGTGTGCAACCGCCTATAGATTTGTTTTACAGTGAACATTTGGCATGTCCTGAACATGGTGTTAGCTTTCCTGAAATTGAACCACGGACTTTTTCTTTCAACACACCACATGGCGCCTGCCAGGATTGCGAAGGGTTGGGAAGCAAACTCGAAATTGATCCTGAGCTCTTGATACCGGATAGGGAACGGTCATTTATTGAGGGCGCTATTATTGCGATGGAGTGGAGCAACGGTCGGGAGCAAGGCGGGTATTACTGGCAAATGTTGGAAGCTGTAGCCAAACACTTTGATATCGACCTGGATATTCCCGTTGCAAATATTTCGGAAGAGAAAATCCGCTTGATTCTGTATGGAACAGGAAATCAGGAAGTAACCATGAATATGGTCGGCCGGAATAATGACCGCCGGACTACATTTGATACCACTTTTGAAGGGGTTATTCCCAATCTTGAACGAAGGTATCGAGAGACCACCTCTGAATTTATTCGCAGCCGAATAAGCGAATATATGAGTGACCGGCCATGCCCGACCTGTAAAGGGACGCGCCTACGCGCGGAAGCCATAGCTGTTACAGTGGATGATCAGAATATTGTAGAGGTTACCGCCTGGCCAATTGTTACTTCGTTGCATTGGATCGTAAAATTGATGGAAAAAGAAACCAGTTTGACATCCCGCCAACAGGCGATTGCTGAACGGGTTTTGAAAGAAATTCGCGAGCGGCTTGGATTTCTTGTGGATGTGGGTTTGGATTATCTGACATTGGGCAGATCCGCAGGCTCGTTGTCAGGCGGAGAAGCCCAGCGGATTCGGCTGGCAACCCAAATCGGTTCGCGGCTGATGGGCGTGCTGTATGTATTGGATGAGCCATCTATTGGTTTACACCCGCGGGATAATAACCGTCTGCTGGCAACGTTAAGGGGGCTGGTGAACCTTGGCAACACGGTTCTAGTAGTGGAGCATGATAACGAAACCATTCGGGCTGCTGATTGGATTATCGATCTTGGCCCCGGAGCCGGTGAGCACGGCGGAGAGATTATTGCAGCTGGAACAGTACAACAGATACTTCAAGACAAAAACTCGATCACTGGCGCCTACCTGAGTGGAAGAAAACAAATTCCTATTCCAGACACCCGGCGAAAAGGCAACGGAAAGGAACTGGTAATTTACGGAGCCAAAGCAAATAATCTGAAAAATATCGACATCCACATTCCGCTGGGATTATTGACCTGTATAACCGGGGTTTCGGGTTCCGGGAAAAGCACTTTGATGGTTGATATTTTGTATGCGGCATTGTCCAAAGAATTATATGGATCACGAACGTATCCGGGCGAATATGAAAAACTGGAGGGTATGCAGCACATTGATAAAGTCATCAATATTGACCAATCACCGATTGGACGAACCCCACGCTCGAATCCGGGAACGTATACCGGTTTGTTTGACGAAATCCGATTATTATTTGCAGAAATGCCTGAAAGCAAAATCCGTGGTTATAAAGGCGGTCGGTTCTCCTTCAATGTGCACGGCGGTCGATGTGAAGCCTGCCAGGGACAAGGTCAGCTGCGCATAGAAATGCAATTCTTGCCAGATGTGTATGTTCCATGTGATGTTTGCCATGGCGCCAGGTTTAATAGAGAGACCTTGCAGGTAAAATTCAAAGGGAAATCAATCGCTGATGTTTTAGACACAACCATAGAAGCAGGAGCGGAATTCTTTTCATCCTTCCCAAATATTCAAATCAAATTGAAAACATTGGTGGATGTTGGGCTGGGTTACGTTCGGATTGGTCAGCCGGCGCCAACGCTTTCTGGCGGGGAAGCCCAGCGAGTCAAGTTAGCCAAGGAACTCTCGCGGCGGGCTACTGGAAAAACACTTTATGTATTGGATGAACCTTCAGTAGGTCTACATGCGGCGGATGTGCATAAATTAATCGAGGTTTTACAGCGTTTAGTGGAGAGTGGGAATTCAATTCTCATCATTGAGCATAATCTTGACATCATAAAAGTTGCAGATCATATAATTGACCTTGGGCCGGAAGGCGGTGACCGGGGCGGGCAGCTGATTGCTTTTGGCACGCCTGAAGAGGTATCGCAAGTTGCAGAATCATATACCGGACAGTTTCTGAAGCCGATTCTAGAAAATAAAAAAGTGCCAGGTTGATTCGCTGAAAGTCCGAAAATCAGGTAAAATGCCTTAAAGAAACTCTAAAATTGCACCAAGAAAATTATGGAATTCCGGTTAATAATTGAACGGGAATTTCAGAGGATAATAGGAACTCCTATGTCTGGAAAAGAAAACCCCCAAAATGTGATTGACTCATACAAGAAGCGACAGCAAACTATGCCATTCATCATTGGTGGACTGGCAGGTGTTTTGATTCTCGGCGGTGTGGTACTTTTGGTGTTCTGGTTCTCCGGCCCGAATAAACCTGGGTTATTTGCCACTGTCACGAGCACATCAACATTGACATTTACACCAACACCAGTACCACCGACGGCGACAATAACACTCAGTCCAACACTTGAGCCCACTTCACCGCCAGCGGATACTGCAACGCCAACTGGTCCTTGGGAATACACTGTAAAAGACGGTGATTGGTGTCAAAAGATCGCTGATGAAAACTCGACCGTAGTTCGCGCGTTAACACTTCTTAATCCAACATTGGGTTCTGCATGCAATATTAAGGTAGGGCAAAAGATATTAATCCCGGCGCCTGGTGCAATCCTGCCATCTGAAACGCCGCTTCCACCAAATATAAAGGCCGGCACAATTATTGAATATGCGGTTAATCCAGGTGATACAATCGGCAAGATTGCGGCAAAATTCAATAGTCTGGCCGAGACGATTATGACCAATAATAAAATTTTGGATCCTAATCTTATTTATGCTGGCCAGCCCTTAAAAATCCCGGTGAATATTGTGACAGTTGTTCCTACACGGGTTCCTACAATTACGCCGGGCGGAACGCAAATAGGTGGAACAAAAGCGCCAGTTAAATCTGTAACGCCAACTGTTGCAGCGACGAAGTAGGCTTTCTAAAAACCATAAACTCATCTCCCATCAACACACTGATGGGAGATGAGTTGTAATAATCCCATGAAAAGATTTAGCCAATTTTCAAAAATAATTGCATTCTTTGTTCTAATAATTATCCTTGGGGTGGCAATTACAACTTTCATGGAGCGTACCAGATCGCTCCCGGCTCCTATGTTTGAAAAGGCAGGATCAAAGGATGTTTCGATGACCGCTGTTTTGACTCTCATATTTCCGCAAGAAATGGATGCGAAATCAGTTGAATCGCGAATTACTTCAACACCCGCTTTATCCTTTTTATATACTTGGGAAGGTCGTAAATTGATCTTTGCGCCAAAAACGACTTTTCCATCAGGTGGGAACGTAAGTCTTGCATTATCAGCCGGGGCGAAAAGCGCTGACGGTCGGTATTATGCTGAAGACCACGAATGGAGCTTTCAAGTTCGATCACCCCGCATTATTTACCTTGGACAGGCGACGACATCCCCTGAAGTTTGGATATCAGAACCAGACAGGATGTTGGTTCGTCCGATTACCCGGACAGGTGGAAAGATCACAGGATTTTCGCCGTTTGTGGATGGCTCGGCTATTTTATTTTCAAAAAAGAACGAGCAGGGTGGATCTGATATCTATTTTTTGTTTGCAGATGGCACTGGAGAACGAATTGTAGTAAATTGTGGAAAAGATACCTGCCGGGATGTTGTGATTGATAAAGTTGCCACTAGAATCGCATTCTCGCGCAACCAAAATCCTGCAAATTCAGAGCCCTCAAAATACTATTATTTATTTATCTTGGATATCCTTTCCGGTACGATTCTTCCATTGTTTCCAGATGGGATTACCCAGGGTATTGCGCCAAATTGGGCGCCAGATGGCAAAAAAATTGCTTTCTACGATTCAAACGCATTGGGTATACGAATTCGAGATTTTGATGGGAAGAATGATTTTTTGATGGGTACTGAGCGTGAGCAAACAGGATCATGGGCTCAGGATAGCAACAAATTTATCTTTGTTGATGACATTAACGATAATAATCTCCCCTATTCAAATTTATTTGAAGTAAATTTACAGAGCAGTTCGGTTTCTCAGCCGCTGAGCGATCTATATGGGCAGGAAGAATTCGGTACACCAGTTATGTCGCCAGATGGAAAAACTGTGGCAATGGGGGTGCGACAAATCGAGTCTGGGGTGACAAAACAAATCTGGTTATTTGATTTGCAATCGAAAACCAGAAAAGCAATTACGGTTAATCCTACTTATATTAATGCGGCGCCGCAGTGGCGGCCGGATGGAAACTTCCTCGTTTTTCAACAAGCCCAATTGGGCGCGTCTGGAATCAAACCCAGGGTGATTGTTTGGGACAAAATCAAAGATACTTTTGAAACCATAGCTATTGACGGCGCATTGCCAGCCTGGCTGCCTTAAGTGGTAAGGGATATCTCGATTTCGT
This sequence comes from Leptolinea sp., assembly GCA_037143255.1. Lineage (GTDB taxonomy): Bacteria > Chloroflexota > Anaerolineae > Anaerolineales > Anaerolineaceae > Leptolinea. The sequence goes on from JBAWYZ010000022.1 coordinate 12,255, forward strand.
CTAGAACGGTTTCGTCAGTCTCGCGGTTGAGAGAGGCTGATAAGAATTCTCTGGCTTTAGTCGTATTAATCCTGCACAGCGCCCAGGCGGCATGAGACCGGATGATTGGCTCTGGTTCGGTCTGCATGACCGTCATAAGCGTTGGGATGGCTTCAGGGGAGCGGGAATTGCCTAAAGCGATGGCCGCATTACGCAGGAAGCCAACCCGTTTTGTCCGCCTGATAGGAGAATGGCGGTACAACTGGTTGAATTCAGCCGGTCGTAAAGCCATCACTTTTATTAGTTCCGGCGATACTATCCATTCAGTCCTTGGTAGGAATTCTTCCAGAATTTCGGTACTTTTCACCTTTTTATTCCAGGGACATACAATCTGACAAATATCACAGCCAAAAATCATATTACCCATCAAAGGACGTAATTCACGGGGAATACTGCCTTTGTGTTCGATCGATAAATAAGAAATACACCTACGAGCATCAATAGTTTTATCTGGCAAAATACAACCGGTCGGGCAGGCATCCAAACATTTACGGCAAGTCCCACAATGATCCTTCTCAAATGGCGGGTTAGGTTCAAGAACCATATCCAAAAAAATGCCAACAATAAAGAAAAATGAACCTTTCGCAGGGGAAATTAGACAGGTATTGCGCCCTTGCCACCCGAGGCCGGCGCGCTGTGCCAGCGGTTTCTCAAGAACCGGCGCAGAATCAACCGTGATGCGGGAGTGGATTGGTTTGCCTGTTTGGATGGAGATCTCATCCACCAAGCTTTGTGCTTTAGCGCGTAAAACATCATGATAGTCGCAACCCCACGCAAAGGATGAAATAATGCCATGCAAGGGATTGGAAAGCCCCTGAGGACTTCTCTTAGGATAGCTGGCTCCTAAAAAGAGTAAGGATTTAGCTTCCGTGAAAAGTTTATGGGGGTTTAGACGAATATCGTAGCCGGGGTTGTTTTGCAAGTAACACATGGAGCCGTGATAGCCGGCCTCGACCCAGTCAATAAAGTTGGGGACTGTATAGGAAGGTTCCAGATGGGTAACGCCAGAAAGGCAGAACCCATGCAATTGGGCAAGTGAGGATAAATCATTAAGGGATAATCGATTTTCCATGGGTGCAGTATTATAGCGGGAGATAGAGAAAGGTATTGAGTTTCTGGTACAAATTGAGGGTTTTAGGATGCCTCGCCATTCGGCCAAACAATTAATTGATCTGGTATGGCAAGTATCTTTCCATTTCGGCTCAAAGGCGAAACTACAGGATAATTCTTAACAAGGATAGGTCTTCTCGCCTAGCCCTACAATATTTTCCTGTTTGTGACAAGCGGTAATAAATCTTATCCTCAAAACTCCGGCGGTCCAAGCAGCAGGGGTTATTGATTATTTCACCGTTACCGCATCCTGGGTTAGTCATGTTTGCGGGAGAAGCAATCGGAAAAAATGACAAATTGCTACCCTGAATATCGCCCGATTGCTTCTCCCCTATATAAATATATTTTGCTGCTGAACGTGAATTCCCAGATTAAACTTAAAACCCCATAGTATTTGGGTCAGAATTTCTCATTTGTAAAAAAATGGTCAAAGATATTGCTATCCTGTCCGAAATAATGTGAGGACATAAGGTATTAGCTGGAATAAATGGATATAACAGAAAGCCGCGCCAACGGACTTGGCTTTCTTGCAGTTAAGCCTGATTGGCCACAGCTTGAACTTCAGGAAACAAGGAAGCAGCGACCCGGACCAGCTGCAACTGATAAAAGTAGTCGAAGTTTCTTCGGAGCAACCTATCTGTTTGATGCCATTGGCGAAAACTGGGGATCACCCAGTACCTCAAGAAGTGCTTTCCGGAAAGCTGGAGGCAGATACTCTCCATTGCGTATTATTTCATCCTAAAGGACCGTAACCCGCTGAGCTGTTTCCCAAAGTGGGCAGCGACCCATACACACCCATTTGGCGAAAACATCCCGTCACAAAGAAGTAGCGAATTATTTGCAAACATTACCGAACACGCCAAACAGAATTTCTTCAGTATGCAGACTGAACGCCGATTGGAAAAGGAGATTCTGGTTTATGATACGACCTCAATATCGCCCTATTCAAAGAGCCTGAAGCAAGTGAAGTATGGATTCAACAAAGCCCACGATTACATACAAAGAAACATCAAGAGCCGTTTGCTTATTTAGGTATTGATGTACTTGCATAGGGATAATAATATGGGAATTTAGGTTTATTATTCCTATTCCCCCTTTCTTATTTCGGGTATTTCGTGACCGTATATTCTATTTCTATTCAGTCACGAAAAATTTTGACTCTATTTTGCTGAATCGCCTGGCTGATTCCGGTGACGTTATTTTCATTCCGCCTCCCTCAATAAATCCAGGAGAAATCAAATCTCCATAGATAAATTCACCTTTGCAATCGAGCGTTTTCAGGTGCAGCCAATAATTCTTCCAATGTGATATCTTCCAACGAATTAAGAATCAAATTGGCATGCTCCAGACTTAACTGCCCGGTAATATTATTTGGAATCGCGACACAAAAAACCCCGGCATTATTGGCGGCAAGAATTCCATTTGGAGAATCCTCAAACACTATGGATTCGTTCGGTTGAACACCCAGTTCAGCAATAGCCAGTTGAAAAAGCGCCGGATCCGGTTTGACCGCAGCAACTTCGTCTCCGCAGCAAATCGTATCAAAGTATTTCAACAATCCGAGCCGCGATAAATTACACCAGACCCAATCAGTTGTACTGCTGGATGCTACCGCCATTTTTATGCCATTTGTTTTCGCCAGGATTAGCAGTTCCTCAACGCCAGGCAAGGCAGGAAGCTGGAGGATTTTTGAAAGCGTAATGACTTTTTGATCATGGTCGACATTCTTTTTATTAATGGGATGACCAACCAGTTCTTCCAAATAGGTTGGCGGATCAAACGCGCCCGGGCAAGTTCCCAGGCCTTTTTGCCATTCTGACATTGGTAATTCTAAGCCAAATTTAGCGAAAATCGACTGCCAGGCTTCAAAATTTGGGGTTTCTGTATCCAGAATTAGACCGTCAAAATCAAAAATAAATGCTTTTATACCCATTACTTCACCCATTATAGAATTTTGTTTTATTAAAAATCCGCCAACCGCTTGCCGGTTGGCGGTGAAAACTATCCTATTCTACTCCAGTTTTGTGGTCCTTAAACCTGGCTATTTCGCGAAAAATACCTAAAACGGAAACTGATATTGATTTAATTGCAGCGCTTGCTGCATAATTTTGATATCTTTTTGCAGATTCGGAACTACCGGAATACCCCGGATAGCTGTTTCTTGTTCTGCGATATATTCTTTTTCACCGGCAGAGAAAATTCGGCTTGCACCGGGCGCTTTACGAGCTGCCCGCAACTGGCGGATAATTTCTCCTGTTGAGTGTTTGAAGTCATTCAGCGAACAAAATGCTTCCACTTGTATGGCCATAAAGAAATGGCCAAGACAATTTGGCTGGGATTTTCCTTCTGAACTGACGCCAGAAAGATTCCACAGGAATTTCCCCTGCTGCAAGGACGCACTGAGGATTTCAACAATAGCCGCCAGACCGTACCCTTTATAGCCAGCGAGATCTTCTCCAGCGCCGCCTAGTGGTAATAGAGCCGCAGCATCTTTAGAAAAGGCCCGTAATACTTCTTCAGCGTCCGTTAGGGTTTCGCCGGATGGACCGATTGCCCAACCTGGCTTGGCTGGGATGCCCTTACGGGCCAGAACTTCAAATTTTCCGCGCTGAGTGATACTGGTTGCGGCATCAAATAGAAAAGGACAATCTTCATCTGTTGGAGCCCCAAAAGAAATGGGATTGGTTCCCATCATCGCCTGAACGCTGAATGTTGGGGCAATGCTGGGACGAGCATTAGTGAAAGCCATACCGATCATCCCGGCTTTAATTGCCATCAATGGGTAATATCCGGCAATCCCAAAATGGGTTGAATTGCGAACAGCCACGGCACCCATCCCGTACTGCCTGGCTTTTGAAATTGCTAGTTCCATGGAATGAACACCAATCACCTGTCCCATACCATGATGGCCGTCAATGACAGCCGTTGTAGGGGATTCGCGGACTATTTCAAAATTAGTTGTGGGGAGCTGTGTGCCATTCTGAATGTGGTCAAAATACATTTTCAGCCGACCAATCCCGTGCGATTCTATTCCCCGCCGGTCGGATGTGATTAGGACTTCTGCGCAAACGGCAGCCTCATCAGCCGGAACGCCGCAGCCAATAAATACATCTTTCATAAAAGAAAAGAGCTTTTCAACCGGTAGATAAATTGTTTCAGATGACATGATGAATTCCTCCAAATTTGAATAATTACTTATTATAGACGTTGATTCCAAAATCATGCTGAATTTGATTAAAACGGCCATGCTGGTGATATGATAGAATTTAATAT
>JBAWYZ010000023.1:0-16623 GCA_037143255.1 Leptolinea sp.
CGCTGATCATCCCATGAACACCATCATCCGGAATTGGATGCCGCGCCAGAAGAAACAGGCAGATTATGTATTCAAGAAGAAATTCAACATGACTCTTGAAGAATTCTACCCTGAAGAGAAATATCAACTCATGCACATTGATATGTTCCCCCATTCCATTATCCACGTTGAAAGCTTTGGTGGGAATATCGATCTGTTGCTAAACCGCCGCGTACAAGTGGGTTTCTTCCCATGGCGTTTTGTTGATGGCGAGGCTTGCATCGGGCGCTTTGTGGCATTCCTCGAAGACAAAGAATACGATGAACTGATGAAAAAAGCAGAAACTATGCCGAAAACAAAATTCGGTGATGTTTATGAACCCAAACATGTTGAGAGCTTGAATAAGTTAACCAAAGTTAACATGGCCTAAGCGCCTCAAATTTTCAAAATTCGTATTATAGGAGATACTACATGAAATTCGAACTTCCAGAAAAAGCAACCATTGAAACTCTGCAGATCGATGTCCGTGACGTGGAAGCCATTCTTCAGGGACCAGCAATGGATTTGCCCAAATGGCCAGGCGCCCAGGTAAAATTAAAAGACGGACGAACACTGTTCATCCGTGAAGCCCGGCTTGAAGAAGCCCCCAAAATGATGGATTACATGAAACGTCTCATGGACGTGGATCATGATTTCTATGATATTGTAGGCGCGCGGGTCTTTGCTGAAATTCTTGGATGGTATCGCCATCGTCTTAAAGACCCCTATACCCTCGTTGGTTTAATCGACGGCGTTTGGGCTGGTTTCGCTAACGGCCGTGTCATGAGTGAAGACATCAATATCAGCCTTCATACGATGGCACTTGACCGCGGCGGACGCATCGGTGCAGTCATGTACTATGCCAAAGCTTACTATGCTTTTGAAATGATCAAAAATACCGAATGGTGGGCTACCTACGAGTCTTACAACGGTTGGATGCGCTGGGGTCTTGGTATGGCTCAGCCTTCTTACCCATGGCCCGATGTTCAGCATGAACTGGGCGGCGGCCGTGTTTACTATGTCACCAAAAAGTATTGGGATCAGCTCATCAAGAAATATGTACAGCAGATGTCCGGCGCTGAACTAGACTTCAACGTTCCTGATTCAGTGCGTCAGGCCAATGAAAACTTCACTGTCCCCGAAGGGATCAACGTCTAGTTTTCAATAAAGCAGGTTTAATCCCGGTTTCTAAATGAAGCCGGGATTTTTTATTCAAGGCTCGAAGTTGACCACGCGTCAAATATGCCCATACAAGTATCTACCCCCGATGAGTGACCGAAGCCCATTAGGGCTTCAATCTTCGTTTCACGAAAATTCTTTTCGGCAGCGAAAACATGGTCAACAAGATCCAGAAATAGTTCCTCCGCCCATCCACTGCACGCTGCCTCAATCCGATTTGTTGAGATGGTCGTTGTCTTTTGGTTTGCCATCTCAACCAGGGATTTTCCTAAATTGATGACAAATTGCTGTTTAATTAGATCAATTTGACCAACTCTCGCGAGCAGCAACATAAACCCTGTTAACCAATCATCGCCTGAAGGGGTTAAGCCGCCCCCTAACCCAATGATCGATTTTGCGGATGCCAAACAACCAGGTAGATTTAATACCTTAAAGCTTTTTGTAAAAGCCATCGTGTTTTTCTTAATTCGGTCGTCCGCAGAATTCAATCTCGCAGGTTCCGATCCACCGCAATTCGCAAGGAACAACCAACCCTTGTTTGGATTAATTTCACACATCCTTTGAACAATTCGATCAATGCGCTCAGCCTGGGTTGTAAGAGTATTGTTGATTTCTGGCGGTTTGGTTAACAGCCAAATTTCAGCAAGTTGAAGGTCAATCACAATTTGATTTTGTGGAAATGTGATCGAATTGGTGGATAAGCTACAGTCATCGCCCAAAAAAAGCGTTTCCGATAATAATTCCATTTGCCTGACTTGAATGTTGAACGGACTTTTATAGGTTGTATCAGTCAGGAACAAGATTTTATCCCCGGAATTCAGAAATATTCCCTTAGAAGTCACCCCAACGACTTTGCCAGACATGCCTGCATTGACCGCTTGCTTAGCCAGACCACCGATTTGAATCGCGTCAAATACTTTTCTCATCGCACTACCTTTGGATTAAATAACAGTTCCTTCGCCGCATCTGTAAAACAAATTTGACCAACCATAATAATCTTAGACAAAAAATCTCCTGATCTACCCAAATAAATGGCAGAAACATGCTCTCAATTTTTTATAGACACTATTAGCCCGAAATTCTACCTTCTAACTGAACTAAATGAGTATCTGCTTTTTCGCCGATGGGGCAGCGGCAGTTGTTTGAATAACAACCTGCCTAATATTTGACATCCCTATAATTGGTTGATATACTTTTTCAATAAAAATCTTTCCCCCTTGAAAAGGACATAAAATGAAAGTTGATCTCCCGACCCAAGTTTCTGTAGAAGAAATGAAAATTGATGTACGTGAAATTGAGGGGATTTTATCTTCTCCTCCGATGGTATTGCCGGTTTGGACAGGCGCCCAGGTAAAACTCCAAGACGGCCGCATGCTTTATATTCGTTCAATTCAAGAAACCGACATCCGGCCGATGCTCGGTTATCTCGAAAAAGTTATGAAAGTTGAAAAAGACTTCTATGACATCGTTGGTGTTCGTGTTTATGGAGAAGTCCTTGCTCTTCTTCGCAAGCGCGTGAAAGACCCCTTTACCCTCATTGGTCTGGTTGATGGAGAATGGCTCGGATTTGCCAATGGACGGGTCTGGGATAAAGATGTTGCCATCAGTCATCACACCCTCACCTTCTCCCGTCGAGCAAAACTTGGTTGGCCAATGTATTATGCAAAAACCTACTATGCGATGGAAATGCTGAAAGTGAAAGAATGGTGGTCAACTTTTGAAAGCTACAATGGTTGGCGGATGGCCGGGCTATCGATGGCCCAACCCAGCAAACCCTGGCCAGAGTTCCAGCATGAATTAGGTGGCGCCAAGATATTCTATATTAATCAGGATATGTGGACCGGCCGCTTGAAAGAATATTGCAAGCAAATTATCGGCGATGACTTGAACTTCAAGGTTACCGATGCAGTTCTTAAAGCCAATGAGAATTTCCGTGTTTCAGAAACTCTCGATTTATAATCAAAACCCGTAGGAGTAAATAATACATCCCCTCCTCTCGATCGCATTGAGTGGGGGGGATGTATTATTTGTTACAATCATTCATTAAATTCGTGATGTTTGTCATTTAAACAAAGGTTATAATTTTATTTTTATTGTTTAATGAACGAAAGTGAATTGTTTCGTTCATGCAAATAAAAGAAATCAGTATGATTGGAAATGATATTGCCTTTTCAAATTTTTTCAATTCATCCTTCTTGCGGTCTGAAGAAAACCATTCAAAATTCAGCTGCTACTACCCTGCCAACTGCCCAGTTTTAGTGAAATATTTATGAAATCCCTTCGTTATTACGCATGATCATAAAATTATTTGCTTTTCAGGAGTGATGATGGCAACAATTAAATCTGAAATTCGACGCGGCGTTTACATTGATTCTGCCAAACTTATGCTACTGCAAAGATCTCTGGCAGATTTGCCAGGCATCCTGGATGCAGGGGTTATTATGGGAACGGATTCCAACAAGGAACTCCTTTCGCATATTGGATTGACTTCGCCGGAAGTTATGGCATCCAAGCCAGACGAATTGGTCATCGTTATAAAATCGGATGACCCAAAATCTGCCGATCTAGCCCTCGCAAGAGTGGATGAACTGCTCGCTGCACGCAAATCTACGCTCGATCAGGAATACCTTCCAAGAAGTCTTGAAACTGCGACTGAAATGCTTCCTGAAGCTAACTGGGTGATCATTTCAGTGGCCGGGCGTTATGCCGCTGGGGTGACCCGCGAAGCATTGCGACTTGGTAAGCATGTTCATCTCTTCAGTGACAATGTCTCCGTTGAAGATGAAATTGATCTCAAAAAACAAGCCCGCGAACTTGGCTTGCTGGTGATGGGACCGGATTGCGGGACAGCCATGGTCGATGGGATGGGACTGGCGTTCGCAAATAAAATCCGCAAAGGTCCCATCGGAATCGTCGCCGCTGCCGGAACTGGATTGCAACAAGTTGCCTGCCGCATCCATCAGCTAAATAGTGGCATTACATTTGGTATCGGTACGGGTGGTCGTGATCTTTCAGAAAAGGTAGGAGCGATCACCTTTTTGATGGCATTGGATGTTTTAGCCCGCGATCCAGACACCAAAGTAATTGTTCTCACTTCCAAACCACCCTCGCCAAAAGTAGCAGAAGAAGTTTTAAAGGCCGCCCGCAAAGCGGGTAAACCGGTTGTTGTAAACTTCATTGCCCGGGCAGTGACAACCCTTCATGAAGGCAATCTATTCTTCGCAACTGGACTGGATGATGCCGCCCGTCTGGCGGTTGAATTAGTCAATAATCCTCCCACATTGACCGGGGATGATGACCTGCCGATCAAGAAGTTCACAATTCAGCAGAAATACTTCCGTGGTTTGTACTCCGGTGGAACACTGGCGTATGAAGCCCAGCATATTCTTGCCGGATATATTCCCAAAGTCTGGGCAAACGCGCCTATTAACAAAGATTTTAAGATGGCAAACTCCATGGTCAGTCAGGAACATAGCATTATTGACCTCGGTGAGGATGAATTCACCGTTGGCCGTTTGCATCCGATGATGGACAATGAACTGCGAATTCGCCGAATAATTGAAGAAGCAAACGATCCAGAAGTCGCTATCCTCATGCTGGATGTCGTGATTGGATACGGATCTCACCCTGATCCGGCAAGCGAAATAGCGCCGGCTATTGCTGAAGCGATTGCAAAAGCTAAAAAAGCTGGGCGCCACTTGGAAGTCATTTGTGTTGTTACCGGAACAGATGAGGATCCGCAGGGATTTGATTCCCAGATCAAACAAATGAAACAAGCCGGCGCTTTTGTTGATCCGAGCAATGAGGTTGTAGTTCGCTATGCAGGTCGCATCCTTCGCGCTCTTGCTGAAAGGGATTCAAACGAAACAGTGCAAATCGGCAAACCAGTAGACTTGGAAAAACTCAAGAAACCCATGGCAGCCATTAATGTTGGACTTGAATCCTTTGCTGAAAATCTAAAAGAGCAGAGCGCTCCTAATATTCATGTGGATTGGAAACCACCAGCGGGTGGCAATGAACGAACAATGGGTATTTTGGAAAGAATGAAACAAAAATCCCAAGCTAGCCAATAAATATCTATCTCTATCTGGAGGCAATTAAATGGTTGATATTGAAAAAGCAAATGCACTAGTCTGCGAACGGTTCATGGAAGCCCGCCCAGTCGCCACCACCATGGCAAAGGCGTTGGAAGTTGTGCCAGGAATTCATGAAAATATGCTCCTGCATGCCGGTCCTCCTGTAACCTGGGAACGTATGTCTGGCCCTCAAAAAGGCGCCATGATGGGCGCGTTGATATTTGAAGGCAAAGCCAAAACCCCTGAGGACGCAGAAAAACTATTGGCTTCCGGCAAAATTGAATTCGCCCCCTGCAATGATCATATGTGTAGCGGCCCCATGGCTGGTGTAATCTCACCCTCCCAACTGGTTTATGTCATTGAGAACCAGACTCATGGAATCAAGTGTTTTTCAAACATGAATGAAGGGCGCGGCAAGGTACTTCGCATGGGCGCTTATAGCCAGGATGTACTTGATAAAATCCGTTGGATGGAAACAGTCTTAGGCCCAACCATCAAAACAGCTCTTGAAGCAATCGGCGGAATTGATATCCGCGCAATTATCGCGAAATCTCTCCATATGGGTGATGACGGCCACAATCGCGAAGATGCTGCGTCAGTTATTTGGACAACACAATTAGCCCCATATATTGCCAAGACCGCCAAAGATACTCAGACCGCCTTTGATGTGATCAAATTCCTGGGTGATAATGCCTTAAGTATTCTTAATCCAATTATGGCAAGCTGTAAATCTATGACTGCTGCCGGTCATAACGTTGAAGGCAGCACGATCGTCACGATTATGGCTCGCAACGGCACCGATTTTGGTATCAAGGTCAGCGGATTGGGAGACCAATGGTTCACCGCGCAATCCCCAATCGTCAAAGCGCTCTACTTCCCTGGCTTCAAAGAATCGGATGCTTGCCGCGATATTGGCGATAGTGTCATCACAGAAACAGCCGGCATCGGCGGGTTTGCAATGGCAACCGCTCCGGCTCTGGTTACTTTTATTGGCGGCGTCCCCAGGGATGCAATCAATACGACACTGGATATGTACGAAATTACCTATACCGAACACAAACAGTTCACCATTCCCTTCCTAGATTTCCGCGGCACTCCAACCGGTGTTGATATCCGCAAGGTTGTGGAAAAGCAGATCGCCCCACGCGTAAATACTGGCGTTGCTCACAAAGATGCCGGAGTTGGACAGGTTGGCGCTGGAGTTGTTTCAGCCCCAATGAGCTTGTTCGAAGACGCGCTTGTCGCCTTCGCAGATAAATACGGTTTCTAATTCAAACCTAACAAGATAGGAGACTATGATGGATCGAGAAAGTTTTATTAAGATGATGAGTGAGGCTAAGATATACGATCTCACTCAAGATTGCAGTATTTTTACTCCCCCCTGGCCGGGTGAAAAATCGCTTGAAGTTCACTATTTCAAACGGGTAACCGGCGCTTATGGCGGCGGACAAGGCGCTAATGGGCAGATCCTGAATTGGAGCAACACAGTTGGCACCCATCTAGTTGGAGAACGGGCGTTTAACACGGGTGGCCGCATTATCGCTGACATCCCCTTGAAAGATTTGAGTGGACCTGGTGTGATCGTTGATATTTCGGATCTGGTGTCTGATTACAGCATCATCACCCCTGAAATGATTATGAAAAAAGCCGAAGTAAAAAAAGGCGACATTCTAATCATTAACACTGGCTATCACAAATATTCCTGGGAGCAGCCGCAGGTTGATAACAAAAAAGCGCAAGGCGGCGTTGAATCGATGGAATTTGGTTTCCTGGTACGCCATCCCGGCCCATCTATTGAATTCTACAAGTGGGCGTTGGAAATGAAACTCAAGGTCGTCGGTGTGGATTGCGGTGCGGCTGAGCATCCCATGAACACGCCAATCCGCCGCATGCATGAAAATCATTTCAAATTAGCTGAAGAGAAACTCAAAAAAGAAACTGGTAAGACCTGGGATGAAACCTTCCCACAGGGCGAATACTACGAACTCACGCATACCACAATGCCAAAACAACACCTTGTGCTGGCTGAATGCATTGTGGGCGAGATCGATAAGCTGAAAAACAAACGTGCATGGATCCAAATTATGCCGATCCCCTTCATGGAAGTTGAGGCTGCCTGGTCTCGGGTCTCTGCCCTAACTGCGCCGGCCGGGATGAGCGAAGAAGACTTCATGAAGGCGATGGAAAAATCTGAAATGATTGACTTGACCGTCCCTTTCAGTGTTCAGACCCCGCAATGGCTCAATTATGTTCCACTGAGTGTCACTTACAACAAGCGGGTCGGTGGACAATACTTCGGTATGGGACGCAATGGTTCCACCTGCAACGCCAGTATTCATCTCGGCACCCACATGGATGGCGAAAAACATTTCTATCCCAATGGTCGTTCGATCGGTGAAGTTCCTTTATCTGAATGGGTAGGACCTGGTGTTATAGCGGATATCTCACACCTTGTCAGTGATTCCAGCGTTTACACTCCCAAAATGATCAAAGATGTTGTTGATATTCGCAAGGGTGATATTCTGGTGATCAAGACCGGTTGGAACAAGTACGGTTGGTTCAGTAAAGATTCCGATGAATTCCGGTATATGGTCAAACATCCAGGCCCCTCAGCAGATTTCTCCGCATGGATAACCGAAATGGAAATCCGGTGGATTGGCGTGGATGCTGTATCCGCTGATCACCCGATGAACACCATTATGCGTATCTGGCACCCCAAAACTTTTGCGGAAGCCAATGCCAAACTGATTAAAGACTTTGGTAAAGATTGGGATGAGATGTACCCAATGGATGGCTTCTATCAGGATATGCACTTAAATCTCTTCCCGAAGAAGATTGTGCATGCCGAGAACCTGGCGGGCGATCTCGCCAATGCCAAGAGCGGCCGCTATTACATCGGCTGTTATCTGCAAAAAGCAATGGAAGCAGAATCCATGTGGGGCCGCTTCGTGGCCTTCAAAGAGTAATAATTGCAACATAAAGACCTTCAGGCGATGTGAACTCTTCCTGAAGGTCTTTTGAACTTTGAATTATTCAAAATCATCTATTTAGCTTGAAAGATTGTTGCGGCACGTTGTTTTGAACCTCAACTATTCAGGAGGCAAGAAGTAAATGAAGCCAGTTAAGTTTGATTATTACGCCCCTGCCAGTGTTGATGAAGCCATTAATACTCTGGCAGAACTTGGCTATGACGGAAAAGTACTTGCCGGCGGTCAAAGCTTGATCGCTGCTATGAACTTTCGCATGGCCAGACCCGCTGCACTGGTGGATCTCAATAATATCTCAGAGCTTTCGTATATCAAATCCACCCCGGAAGGCGGCCTGGCGATCGGCGCCATGACCCGAGTGTTTGCAGTTGAGCATGATCCGGAGGTGACCAAACGTTTCCCACTACTACCGGAAGTTGCCAAATTCATTGCCCACACCCAAATTCGCCGCCGCGGGACTTTTGGTGGAGCAATCGCGCATGCTGATCCTGCCGGACAACTGCCAAGTATTGCCGTCGCCATGGACGCAAATATATTAATCCGTGGCAAAGGTAAAGAACGCTGGGTGAAGGCTTCTGACTTGATCATTGGACCTTTTATGACTGTGATCGAACCGGATGAAATGTTGACAGAAGTTATCCTCGCTGCCAACCCCGCCCGCACAGGCAGTAATTATCAACAAATGTCCCGCCAGAGTGGTGGGTACGCGCAAGCTGCCGTTGCCTCTGTGGTGACATTAGACGACCGAAACCGTTGCAAAGCTGTACGATTGGTATTGATGAGTGTCGGTGAAGTTCCCATCCTGTCACAAAAAGCAAGTCAGATTTTGGTTGGCCAAGAACCTACGGCAGAAGCTTTCAAAGCGGTTGCTGAAGCCGCTGTCGCATCTGAAATTGACCCCGCAACTGACTTGCACGCAACCGCAGATTATCGCCGCAACCTGATCCGTGTGTTAGTAGCACGTTCACTTGCCGAAGCTTTCGGTCGCGCGAAAAAAGGAGGTTAACATGACGAAACTATTTCCTGTTTCTATTACTGTCAACGGAAAAGTCTATGAGCGTCAGGTTGAAGCCAGATTGCTGTTGAGTGATTTTTTACGGCACGACCTTGGACTTATGGGAACCCATGTGGGTTGCGAACATGGCATCTGCGGCGCTTGTACAATTATTTTTGATGGCGAGGCTGTCCGCTCTTGTTTAATCTTCGCTGTTCAAGCATCCGGGCATGAAATTCGAACGGTTGAATCATTGGGTACGTCTGAAAACTTGCACCCCCTTCAGCAAGCTTTCAGCGAAAAACACGCTCTGCAATGTGGATTCTGCACTCCCGGATTTCTGATGACCCTGGTTCCTTTCCTGGAACAAAATCCCCATCCAACGGATGACGAAGTTCGTGAAGCCATTGATGGGAACATCTGCCGCTGTACCGGTTATGAAAAAATAATCGAAGCAGCCCAAGAAGCTTCCATAAAAATGTCTTCCCGTAAATAGAGAAGGATAGAGGTGATACTGTGACTGGAAAATATTTTGGTCAACCTATTACAAGGCTTGAAGATAAGCATCTGCTCTCTGGAAAAGCCAAGTTTATTGATGACATTGAAATTCCTGGCATGTTGCATGCTGCTTTTCTACGAAGCGATTATGCGCACGCGATCATTAAAAAGATCGATGTTAGCGAAGCCCGCAAGCACCCCGGAGTTGTAGCTGTTTATACTGCCGAAGATTTTGGCGACTACTGGAAACCCGGTCCTTTGCAGGTTCCGCCCCCAACCGCTATAAAAGGCGCTCAGTTCAATGCAAGACCCCTGGTTCCCATAGCCAAAGGTAAAATCCGTTTTTCCGGTGAACCTGTTGCTATCGTAATCGCGGAATCCCGCTATATTGCTGAAGACGCGATTGAAGATATTATCTTTGACGCTGACCCACTGCCGGCTGTGATCAATCTTGAAAAAGCGTGGGATGATACTTCTGTCAAGGTTCATGATGATCTTCCATCAAATATGGCGGCGCTGGTCAAACAAGAAGCCGGAAATTACGAAGAGGCCAGGAATAATGCAGATGTTGTCGTCAAGCGCCGGTATCTAGTTGAGCATAACGCTGGCGCAGCCATGGAAAACCGCGGTTTTGTAGTTAATTGGGATGATCGCACGCAAGAAATGGTTGTGTGGTCCACTACCCAGGCTCCTTTGCCCCTGCGGGGGTCAATTGCAAGAAATATGGGATTAGTTGAAAACCAGGTTCGGGTAATTACCCCCTTCATCGGTGGCGGTTTTGGCCCGAAAGTTATGAGCTCACAGGCAGATGATGTCCTTTTACCATGGATCTCGATGAAATTAAATCGGCCTATCAAGTGGATTGAAGACCGGCGCGAAAACTTCCTGGCAACTACTTCTGAACGCGACCAGGTACATTATTGCGAGATCGCTCTGAAAAGCGATGGCACAATTCTTGGCTTCAAAGATGTCTTCTATCATAATACTGGCGCTTACGATCCGTACGGGATGACCGTTCCGTTGAATACCCAAACTCATACGGTTAGCAACTACCGAGTTCCCAACTTCTACACCGAAATCCGCATGGTCTTTACCAACCAGATGGTAGTAACTCCAGTTCGCGGAGCCGGCCGCTCTGAAGGTGTTTTCGTTATGGAACGCATGCTGGATGCGGCTGCCAAAGAACTAAAAATGGATCCGGTTGCGATCCGGCGTAAGAACCTGCTAAGACTGGAAGAATTCCCGGTTAAGTCTGGCATTATTGGCCAGGATTTTGTGGAAGGCGTTCTTGACAGCGGGGATTATCTCGGAAACCTCGAAAAATGTCTGGAAATGGTTGATTACGATAAATTCCGCAAAGAAATCCAACCAAAGCTGCGAGCTGAAGGTAAGCATGTTGGCATCGGTGTGGTGGCTTTCACGGAAGGTACCGCCGTCGGGCCTTACGAAGGCGCCCGGGTGACAGTTGGAACCAATGGCAAAGTTAGCGTCTCTACTGGCATCAGCACGCAAGGTCAAGGTCACTTCACTGTCTTTGCACAAATCGTAGCCGATCAGCTCAATGTAAAAGTTGAAGACGTAAAAGTTATCACCGGAGATACAAATCACTTCCATTGGGGCGCCGGTACTTTTGCCAGCCGTGGCGCCACAATCGCCGGAACTGCCATTTATAATGCGGCTGTTCTGGTTCGCGAAAAGATATTCGCTACTGCCAGTAAATTTCTTGCTGTGCCTGAAGATCAGGTCGAGCTATGTGAAGGGTCTGTATGCGTCAAAGGTAAACCAGAAAATTCCATTTCATTGGGAGATTTGGCCAGCAAAGCCAACCCGATGCGGGGTGCAGTTGAAGCAGACGTAAAACCCGGACTTGAAGCCACCGCGTACTTCGCTCCTCCCCATGGAGCTACAGGATCGGGCGCTTGCGCAATTATCTTAGAAGTTGATCCGGAAACACTAAAGACCAAGTTCAATCGTTTCGTATTTGTCCATGATTGTGGAACCGTGATTAACCCGTTGTTGCTTGAGGGTCAGGTTCAAGGCGGCATTTCCATGGGAATTGGCAATGCTTACTATGAAAAAATTGTGTACGATAAGAACGGTCAGTTGCTCACCGCTTCATTTATGGATTACCTGATGCCGCAAGCCTCAGATATGCCCACAAAGATGGAATTAGGCCACTTGCACACACCAAGTCCGCTTAACCCGTTAGGGATCAAAGGAGTGGGCGAATCTGGCGTACTACCGGTTCCTCCAGCCTTCGCGCAAGCGCTGGAAGATGCTTTCCCTGAGTATTCCATGGAGATATTGGAATCCAACCTTAGCCCGAGCTTAATCTTTGATTATTTGCAGAAATCCAAGAAATAGATTGCGCTAGTATAGGTTTAACATGAAATCCATCCGCAAAATAATTTTAACTGGAGGTTTATTTAGATGATTATTGAAGGTGAGCACGTATTCAACGGTCCGCGCGAAGTTGCGTTCGAAATGTTCAATGACCCAAATGTTCTCGCAACCGCAGTTCCGGGAATGCAGAAATTGACCAAGGTCGATGATCAGCATTATGAAGGCACCATGAACATTCGTATCGGACCTGTTTCTGGAACTTTTGCAGGCGTATTGTCTGTAACTGATGAAGTTCCTCCGGAAAGCTGCACCCTGACTGTGGATGGTCGTGGAGCGGCAGGGTTTGGGAATGGCGTTGGTAAAGTTCATTTTACCGACCAGGGTGATGGAACCACCTTATTGAAATATTCAGGAGAACTGAATATTGGCGGAACACTCGCCAGTGTGGGGCAGCGGATGATCGACAGCGTTGCGAAATCGATGATCAAGACTGCATTTGAAACGTTAGATAAAGCATTGGAGATGAAGATGGTAGAAAAAAATACCGGTAAAGAAGCAAAATTTGAAGCGCCAACCCAAACTGAATTTGCAAAAAGCGTATCCAAAGACTGGTTTAAAGGGTTACTTCAAATAGCAGAAGTGCGCATGGTCCTCTATGTGGTACCTGTTGCAATTATTGTGGCGCTGATCGCTATGTTTTTGAAAGCAAATTAGTTTAATCAATTGTCAAAATGATGGAATATTCATTGCATATTCCATCTTGACAAATTAATGTATTATAATTACATTAATTTGAAGAATATATTTTAGGAGGTGCTTATCGGAGAAAGATTTTTTGCACTCAAGGAAAGGGCTGATACCACCAATCATTCGGTAGACGCTCAAGCCTGGTAACACAATTTGCATCGTTTCATATCCTGATCACAAACACAGAATGGAAGGAATTAAACCTATGGCAACTACAACTACTAAATTGGTGGGCTATCTCCCTCAGGACACCCCACCATTCGGCAAGATGGTTTTGCTCGGTTTCCAACACGTTCTCACCATGTTCCCGGCGACCGTGTTATGCGCCCTACTCATGCACTTTGATGTTTCCACAGTTTTGGCAGTCACAGGCTTTGGAACTATCGTTGCTTTGATTGGCGCCAAGCTCTCAATGGGCAACTATATTCCCTTATACTACGGCTCAAGCTTTAGTTATATCGCCGCAGTAACTGCGATTGTTGCTGTGATGGAACCGGGTCTTGGATTTGGCGTTCCTGCCAAACCCGAAACCATTGCCGTTGTTCAAGCTGGTTTCGTAGCAACTGGTCTCATCAACATAGTGCTAGGCTTGGTCATCCGCTTAACCGGTGGAAAAGCAGGCATCGACAAAGTTCTGCCTCCTATTATCACCGGCTCAGTCGCCTGTGTCATCGGTATTGGTCTTGGCTACACCGCCCTGACTATGGCCTCCGGCACCTGCTGTGGTGTAGATCCCGTAGCCGCACCGGCTGTAACCCTCAATTGGTGGTTGGCTGCGCTCGTGACCATGTTGGCAGCTGTTGGCTTCTCCGTTTACCTACAAGGTAAAGGCTTCATCGGCATGCTCCCAATCCTCCTGGCCGCAATTGTTGGTTATGTTGTCGCCATCCCCTTAGGTCTGGTTAATTTCGCCAGCATTGGGTCTACCGCTCTTATTACGGTTCCCCGGCTCACTTTCCCGGATTTTTCAAGCACAATGACCGCCACCGTTCTCTTTGGCGTGGGTATCATGGCCATTGCGACCATTCCGGAATCTACTGCGCATCTGTATCAGATCAGCCTTTATGTTGACCATTTGGCTGTAGAACTTGGCCGTGAAAAAGTTGGCCTCTCCAAGTTCATCGGCCTCAACTTGATGCTGGATGGTTTGGACGACCTGATCAATGGTATCTTTGGCTCCACCGCTGGTACTAATTACGGTGAAAACAACTCCCTGATGGTCATCACTCGCAATTACTCCGGAACTGTTCTCATTACCGCCGGTGTCATCGCCATCCTTCTTGGCTTCATCGGCCCACTCAAAGACGCCATCGCAAGTATTCCAACCGCAGTTTCTGGCGGTCTTTCAATCTATTTGTTCGGTGTCATCGGTATGCAGGGTATTGCGCTAATGATTGCAGAAAAAGTTGACTTGTATGATCCCGGTAAACTGGCTATTGGCGCCATTATTCTGATCGTAGGTATCGGTGGAAACATTGGTTATCCCAATGGATTGCCCATTCCCCTACTTCAAGGAATGTTCCCCTTTGGTTGGCCCCCGATCGCAACCGCTGCCGTACTCGGCATCTTGATTAACCTGGTCTTTATTCTCGTCAAACCACCAGTTGTTCGTTCAACTGAAGTTTTGGAGTAAATCAAAGACAAGGTCTCCTGTTTAGTTTGGCCAGGGAAACCTGATCATAATCCAGGAACCCTAAAAGCTCCCCGAAGCCAAAAGTTCGCCTCGGGGAGCTTTTTTCATCAGAAGTATACAGACATAATTGCAATTAATCGGATATTTCTCTTCTTTATTGTAATGATTTTTCGATGATTATATAAGGTACTTGAAGAATTATGAAAACTTGTAGCCACCTCTCAACCAATTTCGTTTACCCCAAATGGTTCTCTAATATTTTTGCAGGGCGCACAATTCATACCTCATTAGGACTGTTTCGATGATCTTATTAACAGGCGCAGCCGGTAAAACTGGTCAAGCAGTGTTACGAGCTTTGATTAATAAAGATGTAAATGTACGCGTTTTTGTTCGGACGCCCGAACAGTCATCCTATTTAAAAGGCCTTGGCACTATCGACTCGATTGTTGGAGATTTACAGGACAAAAGCGCCCTGCAACAAGCCGCACAAGGTTGTGAAAGTATTTATTATATTAGTCCAAACGTAGCGCCCGATGAAGTTCTAATTGGGAATTCTTTACTTGAGGCAGCTCGAAATGCGGATGTGCAGCGTTTTGTTTACCATTCGGTTTTGCATCCGCACATTGAATCCATGCCGCACCACTGGCAAAAAATGCGCATGGAAGAGCGCTTGTTTGAATCCGGAATTGATTACACCATCCTCCAACCTTGCGCTTATATGCAAAATATACTATCTAATTGGAAGGCAATTGTTGAGCAGGGTGTCTACGCAATTCCCTACGCCACTTCCGCCCGGCTAAGCATTGTGGACCTGGAGGATGTGGCAGAAGCCGCGGCAATTGTGTTAACCGAAAATAGACATGCCAATGCGATCTATGAATTGGCTGGCCCACAACCGCTTTCGCAGGATGAAGTGGCCTCGGTTCTTAGTAGTATTCTAAAAATCAAGGTTACTGCAAAAGCCATTGAACGAAATAATTGGGCTGAAAATGCCCGTAATAGCAGCCTTACCGACATTCAAATTGAAACTTTACTGAGGATGTTTGAGTATTATGAAAAATATGGGCTGGTAGGAAATTCGAATGGTTTAGCGCAACTATTAAGTCGAGCTGCCACAACTTTTCAGAATTTCGTAAATCGCCAAATTCCGTTTACTAAAGAAATAATCTCTGGAGGAAACAATTAAATAATGGATAAGAAAAAGAGTTTGCAATTTAATTTCGGATTTGAAGCATTACCAATTTTATTCCACAGTCAAACAACGGATTTTATTAACTATCTGGAAAAAGATGGTGTTGAATTCCTGAAGTTTTGGTGGGATCATGTTGGGGAACAGATGGATGAAACCAAACGAATTCCACCAGATGGAATTTCCTACGAAAGTGAACAGCATGGTGTTGTCAATATCACATTCATCACATTTCCAACTCCAATAAATGATGGAGACCCGATTTTTCTAGCCTGTATTGGAAGACCTGAAAAACGGTTTGCATGGGTCCGGTTACCGAATACCGATGTCTATATCTTAAGTAGATATGATGGATGCAGTGTGGAACACAAAACTGCATTCGGCGAAGTATCCCCACGCGGTTTGTACGGGGAATCTGGTATTGGATTAAACCCAACATTACCTGATTTCAAACGATTTATTAAGAAAAAACTTAAATTACTTTGATCGGAGATGAAGTATGAATTTTTCAACAGAAATCATCATTGTCATTGCTTCCATGGCTTTCTTTTACCTGCGAATAGCGTTATTACGGGGACGCAAGAAACGCTATGAACGGGATTATGCCCTTAAACGCCGCAGAGTTAACGGCCGATCCAAAGGAGCTGCATTACCGCAAACTGCTGCCGGTTCACCACTATACGGCATTATCAGTTGGTATTTAGTTGCCATAGCCTTCATCCTGATCATCTTCGGTATGTTGATGTACAATCAAATGACGATTCTGGGGTTCACCCTCATTAATGACGCTGACTTGATTGAAAGATATGCGCAATATTGGTACATTCTGGTTGCATCAGGCGTTGTTCTTTTTGCTTTTTGTTTCAAAATCGATAAACCAAATATCGATGACTAAGAATAAAAGGTCTGATCCTATTTCATAGATTTCTCTGCATCAAAAGTTATTAAGGTAGCAATTT
>JBAWYZ010000024.1:0-16588 GCA_037143255.1 Leptolinea sp.
AGATTTAAGGGGTTAGCAAGTATCAATTCAAAGGAAAGACGGTAAATCTCTTGAAACTTCAAAACTTCAGGCAATTGAATTAATTCAGGGTGGCGGTTGTACACCTCCGCCCACCGTTCGCCTCCAGCAGCGAGACCGTAAAGCGATTCTGAGAAATTACCGAATAGCATTCCACCCGGTACTCCAATTATCCCAAGAATCAGATTATTTAAACCAAAACCAATTATCGCCACCATTAAAGACATACCGGCTTCTTTCCAGCCAAAGTATTTCTCTTTCCGAAACAACCAGCCAATCCAAAGAATTAATAAAGGTAACAGGAAAAATGCGCCTGCCCTGACATTTAAAGCTAGAGTAAGCAAGAACAAACCAGCTAGTATTTGTTTTAGCTTTTCCCGATATGTCCCCAATAGCAAAAATGCCAACCCCAATGCACCCAGGGATAAACCCAGCGTTTCCGTCATGGTAGTACCAGCAAAGCGTCTTGAAAATAAAAACAGGATCCACATTGTGACGGCTCCGGCAATGGCACCGCGGGCACGCCTGACTTCGAGTGACAGGTAAACACTGGAAATTGCAAGCAAGAGCACCATAATAGCTGTAGCGTGCTGCAAATGGCGGTCAGTCAAACCCAATAATGCACCAAGCATTCCTGTAAAAAATGGTCTTCTGGATGATCCCGCCGAAAGTCGTACACCATCCAGTAGGCGGTTGGCATCTATAGAATAGGTGGCTGCGTCATTGTACGGTATCAAACCGCTGACAACGTAAGGTTCGCTTTGTCCGCTAGCCCATAAACCGCCCAGCGCCAATCCAAATAGACTTGCACCAGCAGCAAAGGCCATAACCAGACGCCACCTGCCTGGCAGACGCAAAATCAAATAAAAGATCAACAGAATGAAGATGGAAGTTGAAACAAAACTGTACCGAACTGTAGCGGCCAGCGTGCGGATTTCAACAGGAAAACGCCCGTAAGCAGTAAATAAAAACATCAACCCGGCTGCCAGGAAGGCGCCAAGCAACCAGGGGATTTCTTTTTTGTGTTTGAAGAATTGCAGATCCTGCATAGATTCCTTCAACATTAATTAGGGGTGTCTATACGCCGTACTTACATGGACCCTAATTGCATTGTAGAAGTATTATTTGAGCCGCCACAATGTGATTTTCACTTCATTCCCAAAATGGCCAGCGAAGCCAGGTTGAACAATGGCGACGGAAAAAAACTTAACCCGACCACACCGATAGCCATAATGATTGCCGTTACTCTCACCCAAATACCAGGCTGAATTTGCGGGTCGCCCGGCTTGAAGTACATATACATAACTACCCGCAAATAATAATAAGCAGAAATAATCGAAGTTAGTAGACCAATCAATGCCAGACTAGTGAAACCACCGTCAACCGCGGTTTTGAATAAATAGAACTTTCCCCAGAAGCCCATCGTAAGCGGAATTCCGGTAAAGGAAAGCATGAAAACCAGCATGGGAAGAGCCAGCCAGGGGTATTTGTGCCCCAATCCGGATAAATCTGACAAAGCCAATCCACCACCTTCGGCTTGCTCCAATTCAATTACCACCGCCCAGGCGCCAAAGCTGGTAAGCGCATAGGCCATTAAGTAAAACAATGCCGCGGAAATTGATTCCTGAACGACAATTGCATTCCCATAAGGAACAAAGGCCATCAAGATATAACCGGCGTTGGCAATGCTGGAATAGGCTAGCAAACGCTTTATGTTGGTCTGTGAAATGGCGATAACATTGCCCAGTATCATAGAAGCGGCGGCAACCACCCAAAAAACAGGGGATAGAATCGGGGCTATAGTGGGGAAAACCAGCGCGAAAACGCGCAGCAAAGCGGCAAACCCGGCGGCCTTGGTTGCAACAGCCATAAAGCCGCTGATAGAGGTTGGAGAACCATGATAAACATCTGGCACCCACATGTGAAATGGCACGGCACCCACCTTGAAGCCAAACCCGATC
Source organism: Leptolinea sp. (assembly GCA_037143255.1). Taxonomy (GTDB): domain Bacteria; phylum Chloroflexota; class Anaerolineae; order Anaerolineales; family Anaerolineaceae; genus Leptolinea. The sequence goes on from JBAWYZ010000024.1 coordinate 1,980, forward strand.
AGCATCAGGCTGGCCCCGCCCAAAAAGAGCGCCTGGTTGGCATTCGGACCCTTCACCGCGGCGATAATCCCTGGCAGATCAGTGCGGCCAGTGGCGCCAAATATCAACGCAATCCCAAACAGCAGAAAAGCGGATGAAAACGCGCCAAGTAGGAAGTATTTAAGAGCAGCCTCTTCTGAATCCAAGCGCGGCCGGAAAAATCCGGCCAATATATACAATGGAATGGAAAGTAATTCCAACGCCAGAAAGACCACAATCAAATCAGCGGCTGCCGCCATGAGCATCATTCCAGCGATGGAAAAGAGCAACAAAACATAATACTCTCCGCGTTCAGCCTGATTGCGTTTCAGGTAATCATGCGCAATGGCAATTCCGGCGATACCACTTATCAAAAAGAGCATTGACAGGGTATTGGAAAAGCCATCCAGAATGGCCATATCGTTGAAACCCAATCCGGGATGCCCGGTTTGAGAAAGGCTCAAACCCAGCGCGATTGTCAGTCCGGCAACCGAAAGTAGCGCCGTGATATGTTTCTTTTCATCCGGAATCCACAAGTCAACCAGCAGGACTATCAAAGTCCAGCCAACCAGAGCAATTATCGGGAGGATGATATAAAAGTCGTTAGCATTCGGCATGATTCATCCTCTTCTAATGCATTGCTATGGCAGCCGTTTGAACAACGGAAACCAGTTTCTCAACTGTAGGATTAATTAGAGCATAGAAGGGCGCCGGGAAAACACCGATCCAAAATATTAGCAAAATTAGCGGTAGCAAAGTGATAATTTCTCTCGGGGTCATATCTTTCAAAGAAAGGTTCTCAGGTTGTGTTACCGGCCCAAGAAATACTTTTTCGAACATAAATAAAAGATAAACCGCTGCCAGAATCACACCCAGCGCAGCCACTCCTGCAAACCAGGGGGATTGCAGCGCCTGAGAACCAAAAGCTCCGAGCAGAATGGTAAATTCGCCAATGAAGCCGTTCAACCCGGGCAGACCGGCAGAAGAAAGGGTAACGATTAGGCTGAAGACTGCCAAAACCGGGACTACCTTCCACAAGCCGCCAAAAGCAGATAATTCACGGGTGTGACGGCGTTCGTATAACATGCCAATAATCAGGAATAACGCCCCGGTGCTCAGACCGTGATTGACCATCTGCAGGACGGCGCCGCTAAGACCTTGCGGGGTTAGGGCGAAGATTCCCAGCACCACAAAGCCCAGGTGGCTGACGGATGAATACGCTACCAGTTTCTTAACATCGTGTTGTGCATAAGCCACCATGGCGCCATAAATGATGCCTATCACTGCAAAAAGCGCCATCCAGGGAGCCAACTGCAGGGTGGCCTGCGGGAAAAGCGGCAGATTGAAGCGTAAGAAGCCATAAGCACCCATTTTCAGTAAAACACCGGCAAGAATAACCGACCCGGCAGTAGGAGCTTCGACATGCGCGTCCGGCAGCCAGGTATGCAGCGGGAACATGGGCACCTTGATGGCAAATGCTGCTGCAAACGCCAGAAATAGCCACATCTGCGCCGGAACGAACAATTCGCGCATTCCTGTGAGGGTTTGCAAATCAAAGGTATGGGCTGTCAATCCAAGATATAGGATGGCTAACAGCATAAAGATGGAACCGGCCATGGTAAACAGGAAAAACTTGATAGAAGCGTAAAGGCGGCGCTCGCCACCCCAGATGCCAATGAGGAAATACATCGGGATGAGGGTGAATTCCCAGAAGATGTAAAACAAGACCAGATTGAGTGAAAGAAAGACACCCAGCATGCCAGTTTCAAGCAATAAGAAGAACAACATGAAGCCTTTTACTCGATCTTTGACTGCAGTCCAAGTGGAGAGAATGGAGATTGGAGTTAGTAAGGTTGTTAACAACACCATCAACAGGCTGATGCCATCGATACCCATGTGAAATTCAATGGTCATATCCCCGATCACAACCCAGGGGAATGAGTATTCCATTTGCATACTTGAACTGCTTTTATCAAAGCCAGCTAAGACCAGCAGCGAAATCAAGAAGGTGAGCAGTGAAGTTATCAGCGCTATCCAGCGGATAGCATCTTTATGCGCGTCCTTCATAAGAGCAATGATGACGAATCCGATCAACGGGAAGAAGGTCACCAATAGTAGAGGATTTAACCCGAATATCATAGCCATTCCTTCTTGTGGAAATTCATAATCATCGCAGTACCAGGTAGGCGAAGATGATTACAATCCCAACCAGAACGGACAATGCATAAGAACGTACATAGCCGTTTTCCATCTTGCGCCAGTATTGCGAAATCGTTTTAGTAACCGCCCCCAGGCCAACGGCGAAGCCGTCAATCAAGCCCTGGTCAACGGATTGAGCAAAAACGCCGGATAAAACCTGGTAAGGTTTGATAAGTATCGCATGGTAGATTTCATCCACCCACCATTTGTAACGGGCGCCTGAGAAAATTGCCCCTACCCTATTTTCCAACGGGTCTGGTTTCCCGGCAACTACCGGTTTGCGCCCGTAGACCATCCAGGCAGCCGCCAGACCAAGCAAAGCGATAACCAGCGATAATATTGCTACCGGCAGGCTGAAGGGGGCTTCCAGACCCTTCCCCAGGCTGTGTTCCAGCCACTTTTCCAGCGCCAGACTGCCCGGAAAATTTAACAACCCGCCCAGAACAGATAGAGCAGCCAGAATAACCAGCGGTAAGGTAATTACAGGGATATTTTCCCGGGCATGCTCAGCATGCTTACTGCGTGGTTTGCCAAAAAACACCAGCCACAATTGCCGCCCCATGTAAAAGGCGGTAAGAAAGGCAGAAGCCAACAGAATGATAAACAAAGCAATATTCGTCTTGCTTGCAGCAGCCAATATCTCATCTTTCGAGAAAAAACCAGCCAACGGGGCAATTCCGGAAAGAGCCAGAGCGCCGATAAGGTATACCCAGAAAGTGGCTGGCATTTTCTTACGAAGACCGCCCATCCCGATCATATCCTGTGGATCAAAATGGGCATGTCCGGTCTTATTGGGTTGGTGTGCTTCAGTTAGATCTCGAGCGCCTTCCATCCCAAGGATGACGGACCCGGCTCCAAGGAATAACAATGCCTTAAAAAAAGCGTGCGTAATCAGGTGGAACATGCCGGCCACAAAAGCTCCCATGCCGACTGCCGCAACCATGAAGCCTAATTGGCTGATGGTTGAATAGGCCAGAACCTTTTTCATATCATTCTGCGCCACAGCGATTGTGGCTGCAAAAAGCGCTGTCAAAGCCCCTACCCACATCACCGTGTTTTGCGCCGCCGGAACGAGCGAATACAGGGTGTGAGACCGTGCTATCAGATAAACTCCGGCCGTGACCATGGTCGCCGCATGAATTAGCGCTGAAACCGGTGTTGGACCAGCCATGGCATCCGGCAGCCAGACGTACAACGGAAGCTGGGCCGATTTTCCAGCAACTCCAAGAAGCATAAAGAGCGTCATGGCCAGCAGCACACCAGGAGCAGCTGCAGCTACCGCCGGGGCTTTCTCAAAGACTACATCAAACTGCAAACTGCCAAAATTCCAGAACATCAGAAACAGAGCGATAAGCAAACCAAAATCGCCGATGCGGTTGACAATGAAGGCCTTTTTGGCGGCCTGTGCATTACCAATGCCATCCGCGCCTTTTTCAAACCAGAAGCCGATGAGCAAGTATGAACACAGTCCCACACCTTCCCAACCTACAAATAACATCAGGTAGTTATCGGCCGATACCAGGATCATCATTGCCAGAATGAATAGGTTAAAGAAAACAAAGAAACGCCGGTAGCGGTTTTCGTCTCCATTGAAGCGCACGTCGTAGTGCATATACCCACCGGCGTAAATGTGGATAAGAGTTCCCACACCGGAAACTACCAGCATCATGGTGACGGATAGCGTATCAACGCGGAATGCCCAGTTTACCTGCAAGGCGCCAATGTTGATCCATTCCAACAAGGGGATGGTTGCACCTTCGGGCTGTCGGGTCAGCGCCAACATCAACAAAATGGCAATGACAAAAGCGCCGGCTGTTGCCAGGCTGGCTACCGTAGCTGAGAATTTTTCTCCCAAATGCCGGCCAAACAGTAAGTTAATAATAATTCCCGCCAGGGGTAAAAAAACCACCCAGGGCGCCAGGGAAAAGGTCGGATCAAAAATCGCTTCGCTAAACAACATATCGTCTCTCCGATTACCCTTTCAGACTGTTGAGCTGGTCAATATCAATACTGTGCTTAGTACGGAAGATGGCTACCATCAATGCCAGACCCACAGCAACTTCGGCGGCGGCCACTGACATGACAAAAAAGACAGAAATCTGTCCATTGAGCGTTTCGTATTGGCGAGAAAATGCCACAAATACCAGATTGGCCGCATTAAACATCAATTCCAAAGACATAAAAACCACAAGCGCATTCCGTCGGATGAGTACGCCAAGAATTCCGATAAAAAACATGATAACCGCAAGAACCAGGTAATAAGAAACAGAAACCATGGCTAATCCTTCCTGTTGGAAGCCGATATATTTTTTGATTTATCGGTTTGAGTCAAGACGATGGCACCGATCACCGCTACCAGAAGAATAACTGATGTAATCTCGAAAGGCAGCAAATATTTGCTGAACAGTACAAGTCCAACCTGAGCAGGGCTGGCAAAATCGGAAGCTGGCATATACAGGGGAATAGGGGATACACCCGCATTGAAAATCAGCAGCCAGGCAGCTTCGCCGAGAAAAACAACCGCCAGAATAACAGCCAGCACACGCTCGCCGTGCAGCGCGCCTTCACCTTCCAACCGTTCTGCGCCCAAAAGCATAATAACAAATAGGAAGAGGATCATAATGGCGCCGGCATACACCGTCACCTGCGCCATGGCGATAAAAGGCGCACCCAGCGTGATATATAACAATGCCACGCTGGCAAAATTGAGTACCAGAAACAAGGCGGAATATACAGCATGGCGGCTGATCAGCATCCCGATTGCGGTGGCGATCACAATTATTCCAACTACATCAAAAAAGAGATTTCCTGAAATCATCCAAGCGCCTCGTTATTTAGTAGGGTCTTTCATTTCCGGCACAGATCGAGTGAACAAACCGGGTTCCGTCACCTGTGGGGTGGGCAATCCTCCTGGGGGAACCGGCACCAGTAGCAAGTTTTTGTCATAAATAGATTGTTTTCGGTCTATAAAGGATAATTCGTAATTGTCTCCCAATACGATCGCTTCGGTTGGACAGGCATCTTCACAAAAACCGCAAAAAATGCAGCGGATCATATTGATTTCATATGTACTGGCATAGCGCTCCCCAGGTGAATAACGCTTTTCATCTGTATTTTCAGATGATTCCACGAAGATAGCATCCGATGGACAGGCAGCTGCACAAAGCGAGCAGCCGATACATTTTTCCAGACCGTTTTCATAACGATTAAGAAAATGACGTCCCTTAAAACGTTCCCGTACCGGTCGTTTTTCTTCCGGATAGGATACGGTTACTGGTTTTTCAAACATCGCCTTGAGAGTCGTCATCATGCCGCGAAACATGGTTAACCTCCAACCACTAAGACAAGTACCGCTGTTATCACTATGTATAACAATGAAAGCGGGAGTAATATCTTCCAACCAAAGGCCATTAACCGGTCATACCGAAAACGAGGCAGGGTGGCCCGCGCCCAAATGAAGAAGAAAATCCACAATACAACTTTTATTATTAGGTAGAAAGGTCCAAGTGCAGGAACTGTATCCACCATTGGGCCGCGGTAACCGCCCAGGAATAAAGTCGCACCAATCATCGGAACGCCAATGATTTTGATGTATTCAGCCATGAAGAAAAGCGCAAATTTCATGCTGGAATACTCGGTGTGGTAGCCGGCAGTCAGTTCTTGTTCGGCGTCCGGCATATCAAACGGAGCGCGGTTAACTTCGGCCATACTTGCGATCAAGAAGATAATAAAGCCCAACGGCATATAAACGATAAACCAGACATCCTTTTGCGCATTAACAATATCGCTTAACCGCATGGATCCAGCCCAAAGGATTGGTCCAACAAAGGACATTCCCAACGCCAATTCATAACTGATCATCTGAGCGGTAGCGCGCATTCCGCCCAGCATGGCGTATTTATTGTTGCTCGACCAGCCTCCCAGCGTGATACCATACACTGAAATCGAGGTTACCGACATAATAAACAGCACGCCTACATTGATATCAGCCAGGTGCAGGGAAACCATCCGCCCGAAAAGCTGAACTTCCGTTCCCCAGGGGATGACGGCAGTAATTACCAACGCCGGAATAACTGTAATAATCGGAGCCAGCACAAAAATAAGTTTATCGGCATTGGCTGGGATTAGCTCTTCTTTGAAAATCAACTTTATGCCGTCAGCCACCGGTTGCAATAACCCCTGCCAGCCGACCCGATTTGGGCCAATGCGGACTTGCATTCTGGCCAAAGCTCTACGTTCATACCAGGTCACATAAGCAAAACCAGCCGTCATTACAAGCAGGATGACGATTGATTTAATTACCCATTCCCAGATTGTTGCAGTATCCATAAACGCTACCTCACCCTGGAAGAATGGTCTGCCACCGGAGTGACAATTTCTGCTATCAGCGGTTCATACACCGGTATTCCAACTGAACGCGGGATAAGGCCAGTCCCTTCCGGCACGCCTTGATCCAGCACAATTTGCACAGTATACGCTGCTCCATCTACCGGCAGCGTTACTTGCATGTCATTTGTAAGCATTAAACCTTTGGCAGTTACTGGATTCAACCGCAATGTTGGCAAGGCTAAGCGTGAAGCCAATAACGGAGATGTGGTTACGGTTATCCCTGCATCAAACAGTTTATGAACCGGATAAATAACCAGATTATGCCCGACAGGTTTGAGAATTTCACAATTTTTTGACGCCGGAATTTCAAATCCATCGGCTGGGAGCAATGGAAGCTGCACACCCAGTCCTTGTTTATTGGCATACGAGGTGCCGCCATAATAAACATCCGACCGGCCAATGATCGGCCATTGTTCAGTTGTTTCAGCCAAATTCTGGTAATTCAGACCATGATAGAGGGGTGTTTCTGCTGCTACCTGTTGAAATACCAATGAGGCGGCCCGAGCTTCAATAGGATTACCCAGTCTGGCACCCAATTCAGCGGCAACTTCATAATCGGCTTTCAATTCCGTTGGGGCTGGGACAGCCGGATAAAAGCGTTGAACTCGACGTTCGCCTGAGGTAAAGGTGCCTTCTCGTTCGGTGAATGCCAGTACCGGCAGAACAACATCCGCCAATTTTGCAGTCCTTGTGGCAAACAACTCCTGCACCACCACAAATTCAGCTTTTTCCAATGCCCTTTCGAGCATCGGGTCATCCAAAGCCGGGTCAGTACCGGCAATTATCACGGCTTTTGCGTCTGCTAAAAGACTGGCCAAGTCAGGCACCGGACGGCCCCCCAGATCCCACAACCCCTGCGTGTTTGCCCGTTCCCAAACGGGGATCAGACCACTGTTTATTTTTTCGGTATGTCCGGATCCCTGAATCAGACGGGCGCAAGCGGCCGCCAGATTTCCGGTAGCCTTGCGGCCCAGGCCGTCACTGCCGTAGAAAACTACCAGGTTTACGGCCTGCTTAATAGTCTCGGCCAGATCTCCGGTCAAGATTTTGTCAACGAAAGATGTCTCTTCACCGAAGTTATTTCGAATGGATTGAGTTGCAAAGGCATCCAGGCGGGTGGGACGCGCATTAACCACTATCAGTTCAGCGCCGCGTTTGACAGCTTCCCGAACGCGCAGCCACCATATTGGAGCTTCTTCGTGCAGGTCACTGGCAATCACAACAATAACTGAACCTTTTCCCAGGTTGCCCAGGTTGCTGCCTGACGTCATACCGAAGTGGTTGACCAGGTCTCCACCGGCCATGCGGCTATATCCGACAAAAGTGCCGCCCTGAACTTCTGTCAACTTGCGCAAATTGAAAATATCTTCATTGGTCAGGCGGCCACTGGCAATAGTCACCAGTGAGCTGCCGGCCTGTTTGATCTTTGTGGCGGTTTGAGATAAAGCTTCTTCCCAGCTAGTTTCTTTCAATTCAGCGCCGCTACGCATTAGCGGTTTTTTCAGCCGGTCAGGGCTTTCAACAAAGTGATAGGCGAAGCGCCCTTTGTCGCACATCCAGATCTCATTAACCTGTTCATTCTGCCGCGGCATAATCCGTTTGATGGCGACATCACCACCTGTTTTCGCCTCGCGGCGCACATTGATGGTGGTGTTACAGCCAACCGGGCAGTGATTACACAGGCTGGCCGCATTGTTCAGTTCCCAGGGTCGGGCACCGAAGCGGAAATCTGCAGTAGTTAGCGCCCCCACCGGGCAAATATCGGTTGTGTTACCAGAAAATATCGAATCAAAACCGGGATCGGAGAAGGTGACTATCTGAAGTTTGCGGCCGCGATTGTAAAACCCAATCACCGGGTCATCGGCAATATCGGATTGGAATCGCACACAGCGCGCACACTGAATGCAGCGTTCACGATCAAGGAAAATTAGATCGCCCAGCGCAACATGCTTGGATAAATGCATCTTCTCGTCAATGAGAAAGCGGCTGGAATCTGGGCCATGCTCCATTGTCAGGTTCTGCAACGGACATTCTCCACCCTTGTCGCAGATCGGGCAGTCCAGCGGATGAGAGGTAAGCAGAAATTCCACCACCTCTTTACGAGCGGTTTTTACTTTGTCGCTTAGACCGTTTACCACCATGCCCTCACTGATGGGGGTAGTGCAGGCAGTTTCTAATTTCGGGCTAAACTGGATTTTCGGTGTGCCATCGATTTCAAGCAGCGGGGTTGCTGTAGTGCGATCTATAGCCGGCCGGCCAATTTCGACCAAGCACATGCGGCACATGCCCACCGGTTCCATTTTGGGATGATAGCAAAACACAGGAATTTCAATACCGGCCAATTTTGCAGCATCCACCACCAACATGCCTTCGGCTGCCGTGACAGAGTGACCGTCTATTGTGAGGTTGATGTTTTTGGGCATACGATCGAAAATCCTTCTACGGGAAAGCTTTGCTGAATTACCGGTTGGTCAAATGCTCGAAATCTGACCGGAAATTTTCAATACCTGAAGTAACTGCCATTGTTGAGAATTCACCCAGGGCACACAAACATTTGCCCTGCATTTGTTTAGCAACTACATCCAGCAGGGTGATATCAGCCGCTTCCGCTTTGCCGGCTGCGATACGCCGGGTGATGTGACTCATCCAATAGGTTCCTTCGCGGCAGGGAGTACATTTTCCACAAGATTCATGCTTGAAAAACTGCACCGTTTTGTTCACCAACCAGGCCAAGTTTACAGAATCATCCAGAATGATGACCGAAGCTGAACCCAATGGGGCATTCAAAAGGTTCTGGGTGGATTCATAATCCATCGGTGTGTCTAATGCCTTATCATCCGCTGGAACAATGACGGATGAAGCACCAGCCGACATAAAGGCTTTGATTTTGCGCCCCTCGGGCACTCCACCTCCGTGAGTGAAAATCAATTCGCGGAAAGTAGTTCCCAATGGCAGTTCATAATTACCCGGTTTATTGATGCAGCCGGAAAGACTGAATATCTTTACACCAGGAGATTTTACAGTTCCAAGAGTTTTAAACCAGTCTGCCCCACGAGCAATAATGGCCGGGACATTAGCCAGGGTTTCAACATTATTAATGACTGTTGGCTTGCCAAACAGGCCGTAGGTCGCCGGGAAAGGCGGACGCAGACGCGGTTGGCCGAGTTTGCCTTCAATCGATTCCAGCAAGGCAGTCTCTTCACCGCAAATATATGCCCCGGCGCCCAGATGGGTATGAAGCCGCAAGGAATACTTGCCGCCAAACAGGTTATCACCTAGAAGGCCGCTCTTTTCCAGATTATTAATGCATAGATCCAGTTTTTGGGCAATCTGCCAGAATTCGCCGCGCGAATAGACATAGGCATCATTCGCCTGTACGGCAAAAGCAGCCAGCATCAAACCTTCCAGAAATTGATAGGGGTTCGATTCTAGAATTTCTCTATCTTTGAAAGTGCCGGGCTCTGATTCATCTGCATTGGCGACAACATAATGCGGCCATAAATTATTGGGAATAAAGCTCCATTTGACACCAGTAGGGAAACCCGCACCGCCCCGTCCGCGTAAACCAGAGGTTTTTATCTCATTTAGTACCGCAATTGGTTCCATGCCTGTTACAGCTTTTTTAAAAGCTTCAAATCCGCCATTTTTGCTGTATATGTCCAGTTGATCCAAGCCGGGAATATCGCGATGGCGGAGGAGAATTAATTCGCTCATTTGCTTTTCCCCTCCCGCTCGGCAGCTTTCTTTTTCAATTCGGCAATCAACTCTAACGCGGCATCCACAGTCTGATTTTCATGGTAAGAAATGTCGCAATCACCCTGTAATTGGAACATGGGTGCACGGTGGCAGCCAGCCAGACAGGTCACTTCTTCAATGGTAATCAGACCATCTGCAGAGGTTTCACCAACTTTAATCCCCAAATTTCCGCACAGGTCTTGCAAAAATTGTTCTGCCCCACGCAAAGCGCAGGGGAGATCAGTGCATACCTGCAGATGATAGCGGCCAGCGGGTTGATCTTGATACAGGGTGTAAAACCCAACTATGGAGGTCACTTCAGTGGGAGTGATATCCAAAACTTCGGCAATCTCATCGATGGTTTGTCGTTGAATGTAGCCCATTTCGCGCTGTGCCAGGTATAAAAGCGGCATTACGGCTGCGCGTTTATTTTCCGGCGGATATTTTGCCAGGGTCTTTTGAATCTCTTCTGAATACTGCGCCATGAATTCGTTCAACGGTCGGCATCTCCCAGAACGATATCGATACTGCCGATAATTCCTACCACATCCGCCACAAAACGGTTGCGGGTGAGTTGAGGCATGATCTGCAAATTGACAAAAGAAGGCGTTCGGAAATGGATGCGATACGGGTTAGGACCGCCATCGCCTTCCAGAAAAACGCCAATCTCACCGCGCGGTGATTCTGCAGTTACGAACACGCTTTCAGCTGGAGCTTTGAATCCTTCCGTCCACAACTTGAAATGATGGATCAAAGCTTCCATGCTTACCCCAATTTCCGAACGTGGCGGTGGTACAAATTTGCGGTTATTACTGCGCACCGGTCCGCCGGGCATCTTATTCAATGCCTGGACAATGATCTTAACCGATTCGCGGACTTCCTGTACACGAACCTGGTAACGGGAATTGACGTCACCGCCCGTTCGGGTAGGAATGTCAAAATCATACAGCTCATAACCGCTATATGGACGTACTTTGCGAAGATCATACGCTTTGCCGGATCCCCGTAAAATCGGGCCGGTAATCCCGTAGCGGATACATTCTTCCTGACTAATTACGCCAATGCCAACGGTGCGCTCTAAAAATAGGATATTTTTCGTCAGCATGGTTTCATATTCATCCAGGCGCTTTGGCATTATGTTGGTAAAATCGCGTACGGCTTTATCGAATTCGGGGGGCACATCGCGCCACACTCCACCCGGACGGATATACGTGGTCATCATGCGCTGCCCGGAACACATTTCGAAGATATCCAGAATCATCTCGCGTTCACGTAAAGCATACATAAATAAAGACATCGCTCCCAGATCAAGAGCTGAGGTTCCTATCCAAAGCATGTGATTGGAAATGCGGGTAAGCTCGGCCATTATTACGCGAATAGCCTGCGCTCTTTCGGGGACATCCAGATCAACCAGTTTTTCAACTGCCAGACAAAACACCAGGTTGTTGCCAAGAGAGTTCATGTAATCCAACCGGTCACTCAATACCTCGGCCTGCTGATAAGTCTTGGATTCCATATTTTTTTCTACACCGGTGTGCAGAAATCCGATATCGGGTATGCAATTTTGGACGATCTCGCCATCTAATTCCAGCAGAAGACGGAGCACCCCGTGGGTGCTGGGATGCTGCGGCCCCATATTCAACAACATGGTTTCTCCGGACAAAGCCCGCTCGGAAACCAGATGTCTCAATTCTTCAATATTTGTTTCTCTAAAATTCGACATGCATTAATCTCCCGGTAAGCTTACTTACCCGGTTTGGGCTTTCGGAGTGAGATTTCATCAAAATTAAAGCTGAATTGCACTTCTTCGTAACCCAGTGGGAAATCCTTACGCAGTGGATGCCCGGCCCAATCAGCCGGCATTAATATCCGGCGCAAATCGGAATGTCCGTCAAATCGAATGCCGAACATATCCCAAATTTCGCGTTCGTGCCAGTTTGCATTAGGGTAGATGCCTTCAATAGTTGGAAGTGAGGGGGAATTTCCATCAAGAGGAACGCGTACCCGCAACTGAATATTATGCTGCAGACTGCAAAGTTGATAAACTATATGAAAACGAGGGGAAATTTGCGGCCAGTAGTCTACCGCTGTCTCCATTTCCAGCATTTCAAACGAAAATTCATCACGCAGCCGGGTGAGGGCATCAATAAGATGCTCCATCGCCAGCAACACTGTCACTTGCCCCTGATATTCATTTTCTCGGGATTGATATGTTTCTTTCAAAAAAACAACAGCAGATTGAAGAATAGCATCCATTCGAAGTCTTCGATCCTAAAAAAAGAGATTTGGTACTGGCTTATGCCCAGGTACTCAGTTTTTCACTACGAATTTTTTCATGCAACGTTATAACACCGTGGATAATTGCTTCTGGGCGCGGAGGGCACCCGGCTATATAAACATCCACCGGAACGATTTCATCCACTCCCTGCAGAATTGCATAATTATTGAAAACTCCACCGCAAGCGGCACAGTCTCCAATAGCAATAACCCATTTGGGATCAGGCATCTGGTCATACAACTGACGCACAACTGGTGCCATTTTGCGGCTAACGCGCCCGGCTACAAACATCAAATCAGATTGACGCGGACTGGCCCGCATCAGCTCCATTCCAAAGCGTGACATATCATAATTTGCAGCCTGAGAAGCCATCATTTCGATTGCACAACAGGCCAACCCAAATAACATTGGCCACATGGAACTTGTCCGTGACCAGTTTATTACCTGTTCCAATGTAGTTGTCACTATTCCAAGATTGCCAGCTTTTTGTTCTATTCCCATTCGAGTGCACCTTTCTTCCAGGCATACACCAAACCAATAATAAGAACACCAATAAAAATCAGCATCTCGATGAGACCAAATAAACCAAGCTGGCGAAAAACTACTGCCCAGGGCAGAAAGAAAACGGTTTCGATATCGAATAAGATAAATAAAACTGCAACCAAATAATAACGGACGGAGAGGCGGCGTGTACCGGGACCATAAGGAACCATTCCCGATTCATACGGAGCGGATTTTCGTTTTGAAGGCCGTCGCGGACCGAATACCGCGCCCAGAACAACAACTATCAACGCCAATCCAATGGCCATAGTAATAATGATGATCAGCGGCATGTAATCGATAAGCATATGAAATCCCTACCAGTCTAGTCGTGTTTGTGAGTATATCACAACGGTTTTTTGTGTGGGTTTTTTCTCTCTCTAAGGGTATGACCAAGTCCGATGGGTTACCGAAGGGTCGCAGCCGGTTATTTCCCCATAATCCATTCAATGCCAAATAAACCCTCAAAGCGATTGCGCATAACTTCCCACGACTGTGGGTTGTTATCCACCAAAATAAACTGACGGTCGAGTTCCTGGCAAGTGGCGCCGGTAGTACCGCTGCCGGCGAAGAAATCCAGCACCGTATCGCCGGGGTTGGATGAGGCAGCAATTACCCGCCGCAGAATGCCCAACGGCTTTTGGGTGGGGTAGCCGGTCTTCTCCTTGCCATTGGTGGGGACGATGGTATGCCACCAGGTGTCGGTGGGCAACTTACCCAGAGCAGCTTTAACTTCCCCCACCAGACCCGGCGCCATGTAGGGAATGCGGTCAACGGCACCCTGATTGAAAGTGTAATGTTCAGGGTCTTTGACGTACATCAAAATGTTGTCGTGTTTGGCCGGCCAGCGGTTTTTGGGCCGCCCGCCGTAGTCGTATGCCCAGATAATCTCATTCAGGAAGCATTCCCGCCCGAAGATGGCATCCAGCAGGATTTTGCAGTAATGCACTTCACGGTAGTCGATATGGAAATACAGGCTGCCGGTGGGTTTGAGCAGTCGGTATGCCTCAGTGAGGCGCGGTTCGAGGAAGGCCAGGTAATCGTCAAAAATATCGGCGTAACCTTTGGAACCGATCTTGACGGTCTCATAGCGCTGCCCGCCGAACCCGGTGCGGTCGCCGTTTTCGCTGCGCTCAGTGCGGATCTGCGTACGCGCCTGGGTCTTGCCAGTGTTGAACGGCGGATCAATGTAGATAAGGTCAATGGATTCGGAAGGGAAGGATTGCAGGATGGGGAGGTTGTCACCGAAGTAGATATGGTTTGTCATGCAGATATTTTAACAGATATGTGCTTCTATTGATACAAAATCCGCCAGTTATTGCAAGATGGATTGGCCGCCCATAAAAATGATGGATTCTAGCGGATTCTTGTTTTTTATCATTTAGGCATGTCAACCCATTCCGCCCCAATCGACTGGGTCATGGTGAGGAAAACGCACTTTTAACTGGTT
>JBAWYZ010000025.1:0-16464 GCA_037143255.1 Leptolinea sp.
AAATAATTACCAGAATAAAAAAAGGGCTATCCAGGAAGAAAGGGATAGCCCTTTTATCTCACCTCCAACTTACTTAATCACACCCAGTTCCTTGCCAACCTTCGCGAATGCTACCAGTCCCTGATCCAGATCATCGCGCGAATGAGCAGCTGAAATCATCACCCGGATGCGAGCTTTGCCTTGGGGAACAGTAGGGAAACCAAGCGCCATGGCAAACACGCCGTTATCGAACAAATTGCGGCTAAACTGCTGGGCCAAGGGGGATTCCCCCAGCATGATGGGTGTAATGGGCGTTGTGCTGACGCCGGTATCAAAACCCAGTGTTTTCATCTCGGCTTTGAAGTAACGGGCATTTTCCCACAAGCGGTCCACAAGTTCAGTAGATTCTTCCAGCACGTCCAGGGCGGCAATGCAGGCGGCAGCATCCGGTGGGGTGATAGCTGACGAAAACAGGAACGGTCGGCCGCGCTGACGCAGCCAGTCGATGATCACCGGCTTGCCAGCGACCACGCCACCCATCACGCCGAAAGCTTTCGACATGGTGCCGACTTCTATATCCACCTTGCCATGCAGGTTGAAGTGATCCACAATACCGCGACCGCCTGTACCCAGAACACCTTCGCCGTGAGCATCATCCACCATTAGTAGAATGTCATAGGATTCGGCAACCTCATAAATCTTATCCAGCGGGGCAATGTCCCCGTCCATACTGAAGACTCCATCAGTAATGATAAGCGCCCGGCGGTAAGTTCCCTCTGCTTCTTTGATAACCTGTTCCAGCGAAGCCGGGTCAGCATGGGAAAATCTGATGATTTTTGCGCCAGACAAACGCGAGCCGTCAATGATGCTGGCATGGTTAAGTTCATCCGAGAAGATGACGTCCTCTTTGGAAACAAGGGCGGGAATGGTTGCCAGGTTGGCGCAATAACCGGATTGGAAAGTGATAGCAGATTCTACCTTCTTGAAGGCCGCCATTCGGCATTCCAGTTCCAGGTGCAGATCCATGGTGCCGGCAATGGTTCGCACGGCTCCCGGCCCCACCCCGAAGTGTTTGACAGCTTCCTGGGCGGCTTTCACCAAGTGTGGATGGTTGGCTAAACCTAGATAATTATTGGAGCAAAAGTTCAACGATTTCTTGCCGTCAACTACAAGCCAGGCGCCCTGTGGGCTGCTGATGGTGCGGATGCGGTTGATCCCCCCGGTCTTCTGCAATGCGTCTATTTCTTCTTGAATCCATTTCAATCTATTAGCCACAAATTCACCTCGTTTTCTTTTGATTATATGGGATAGTTTGCAATATCGTGCAAAAATATCCCTATATTTGTTTTGAACGGGCTTTTTTCAACCCGCCGGCAATCAAGACCCCAAACGGAACCAGGGCGATAGAACCACAAAAAGGGAATGGTTTTCGTGATTCTGTTTTTGGCTGGATTGGCTGCTCTGCCTGGGCTGGTTGTTCCGCATTGGCGGCCGGCTGTTTTATTGCAGTTGGCTGAGATTCAACAGGTTGTCCTGAGCTCGGGCCGGTAGAGAAAACATTAATGTCATCCACCCGAATAAGTCCTTTGTTGACTTCATCTCCGGCCGGAAAACCAAACGCCAATCCAGAGATCTGCTCGGGATGGCTGAAAATCGTTCCGCCTTCGGCTTCCCATTCCACCCGTTTGAAATCCCCCCATTTGATTTGAACAGGAACCCACTTACTCGAAGTATCCGGGTAAGAAAGTACTGTTGCATAGGTGGCGCGTTCACCGTTCGGTCCAGTGAAAATATCCATGTGTAAGATGTTGCCGGGTTTTTCGACCAGCAACATAAACTGGACTCCCTTTGACGAGCTCAAATCGCGGGGAGCATCAAAGAAACTGGAACAGGTAGCCCAGCTATTGGCCAGCACATCGAATTCCAGCCGTAAGCTTCGGGAGCCGGATGCTGCGCCGGATGAATCAGGAAGGCATTTGATGGTGGACTTAACCGCCTCATCTGATGAACCCTCCCATACTGGTTGGTCTGATTCAAAGTCAAACAAAGCCGATCCTGCGGCGGCTACCGGTGCAGGTTGTTCGATTTGTGCAATTTCTGCGGTTGGGCTGCTACTTGGCGGCTGTGGGTTCGCCGGTGCCGGAGCGCTGGCTTTCCAGCGATTAAAGAAGATGTTCAGCATGGGCAAGAATTCCTGGGTTGCCTTCTGATTGCCCTTCTGGGAAGGATGATCATCTTCGGAAGGATAATATTCGGTATTGCGATTATCTTTAATAATGTGTTCAATGGCGCCGTTCACGAAACGGTGGTGGTTATTAGCACTGCTGAGAATGTTGTAAAAATCAAATACGGCCACATTCGGAAGTGTGTAATTGTTTTCGCGCAGCCAATCATTTACCAGCCACTGATTGAATGCCCGGGCATTCGCTGCAAGAGACGGATCGGTGAGAGGTGGGGCAGTAATCACCACAAAAAGTTTATCCGGCCGGTTTTTGAAATATTGCAAAATTTCATTGTAGGTATATTTGGCGTTTCCAACGGTCAATTCTGAACCCGATGTGGATGGATCATTCGGGCTGCCTTCGAGTGCAGAATTTGGAAAACAGGATTTGATTAGCACAATCTCGTTTTCTCCGCCTGGGTTTGCCAGTGAGCGGGTAAACGGAGAATGCACTTCCACCTCGCTATACACAGCCTGCAAAATCCGTTCTGTGTTTGCACTGCGAAACCATTCC
Organism: Leptolinea sp.; assembly: GCA_037143255.1. Lineage (GTDB taxonomy): Bacteria > Chloroflexota > Anaerolineae > Anaerolineales > Anaerolineaceae > Leptolinea. The sequence goes on from JBAWYZ010000025.1 coordinate 2,715, forward strand.
GTCCAGTTGGGGATATCCGTCCGGTCACCAATGGCATCCGGTCCCCAGCCGTAGTTGGTATCACTTGGGAAATAATTGTTTTCCTGCAATGCCCGCGCCAAACCACCGTTATCATCATTCAACCAGTTTTCACCGGTGGAGTGATGAATGAAAATCAGCCGGACAGGTGTTTCCGGTGGATTTGGGTTTTCTGCCTGAGCCTGCGGGTGGATAAAACTGGAAGCAGAAAAAGTTAGCGCGATCAGAATGCTGACTGGAAACCACATGGTTCGTTTCATTTTTTCTCCCTTTCATTTTTAGTAGATAAGGATCTTTTGAAACGTTAATTAATAAACAATCTCAAATTTATTATACAGAGCAAATTTGAAAAAATACAATTTTAGAATAAAACCAAAAGCTCAATTCTGAAACCGGATCGATTATTTTATAAAATCAATCCCATTTCCGTCAAAATTTGACGCACTTTTTCTTCTGCTCCTGCTTTGATCTCTATGGCAGTCGGACCAAAACTTTCTCCCAGGAACCTAGCAGCGGGGCTCTCTCTTAATCGGCGAAGTACATGCGGGTCATTCACCTGCAACTTGCTCACTTCCCCGATGCGCGCCTGTGCGCCGGTTTCCTCCCAGGAATGTAATGCGTTTCGCACGTTGGGAGGAATAACGCCGCGCGAGTATTTGTGCAGCATGCGCTCAAGCATGGTAGAAGTTAATCCCTGCTCCTGCGCCGTTGCCAGACCTGTTGCAGAAATGCGGTACAGGTAACCTTTGCCCTGAAATTCAACCGGTTGGGCAAAACGGGCAATTTGATAACGGGTGGCAAGATTAAAGCGGGGCGGTGCGAGTATCTCTCCTGACCGGTTGATTTGCAATGGAGTGGAATTATCCTTTGCCTCAATGATTTCCATATCGCCATTGACTGCCGGCCACCAGGGAGATAACCGGAAGCGCACTATCCCCGGAGTAGGCCGGGTAAGTTCCACCAACCCAAGCCAGTATAGCAAGCCGGTAATATAGAAGCGCAGTAACGCTCCCTCCACCCGGTCCCAACCTTCGTAACCCTGAATATATTCTCCCGTGCGGCCTTCACGGATGAACCAGGCTTCATAATCACCCCCCGAGCGTTGAAAATCTGGATCTTTCGTTTTCACAGCCGTCACGAACTCGGATAAATCCATCCAGTCATCTCCGGCCAAAGTGTTCACCAAGTCAATAATCTTTTCACGGGTATCCGCCGGATCGTTTTCCCAGGTTCCTTCAAATTCAAGACCACGCAGCATCCGAAGTTCGTTGAATTCCATAGAGCCGCGCCAGGCTTGAATAAGGATATACAATGCTTGCGGGCGGGTTGACTCCAAGAATCGGCGAATGGCTTCTGGTTGAATCATGTTTTGTTCATCCAAGCATTTCAGACAGTGCAGCCAGGCTACCAGTACCGGGGTAGGTACTGCCCCACGGCGCGGTGGCAGATCTCCCACTACATCGCCAGAGCGTAACGCAGCCAAAACGGTACAGGCTTGCTCCAGCATACCGTCCCGGTAAAACCAGATTCGGCTTTCAAGAGATTGGGAAGAATACGAGGGTGATTCGGTCGGTTCTTCGCCTTCCAGGTCAGTCAATGCGGCGTATACCTCATCCGGTAAGTAGATGGTATCTTCCGGCCGGCCGCCACCGCCAAGGAAAGCGCGTCCGATCCAACCCCGGTACCAGAGAATTTCTGCCACTGATACGGGGTTTAATTCAGGATGTTCACGTTCCCTTCTGCCTACACCCATGGTGCGAATTTCTCCATAGGTGCGTTCAAAGATGGTGGCTGAAACCCGCCCGCGTTTTTGGATCAACGCACGCATGGCAGACTGGGCTTCTGGCGGTAATTTTGTTTCCAGATCCTGCACTGTTTCAGCGTCTGAGGCTTTGATCTGCAGAGCAGCCAGCACACTTTCAATATCATCCGGTAGGTCATAGATTTCCCATGACGAGGCTACAAATTTAAGGAAGCCGAGATCGGCATCTTGGAGGGTTTGCGTTATATCGGGCATAGTACCTTTTATCAGATCATGAGATTAATTGAATGGCTTTCGGCATAACTTCTATTGCAAGATTGGTTACATGACTTGAAAATCCGGCAAATATTTCGCCGTCTGTGTGGATCCAAAGGGGTAGGTCAGATTGAATGGTTACCTTCCGGCAGGCGCCAGTTTGTACATAATTAAGCGCAGAATGTGTCCCCTTTAAAAAATAGGGTATGGCTAATAACATCCGAAAGTGAGAAATTACATCAACACAAGTATAGTTCAATAATCCATCAATCTGACTGGCATTTGGCGCCAGAAGGAAACCACCTCCTTCGCGTTTTCCATTCGCTACATTGAACATTAACATCTTCTTTATTGATTCTTTACCATCGAGATTATATCGAATATTATACGGTCGGTAGTTTTGGATCATTGTCCGAAAAACTGCGAAAAAGTAAATCATGAATCCTTGAAAAATTGGGACATTGCGGGAATGTATATTAACAGCGGCATCAAAACCCATACCCAGCGTGTTCATCCAATATTCTTTACGATTGGTTTCATCCTGCACGCAGCCGATATCCAACGGACGTGGAGCGCCGTTGAACACATTTCGGAGGGCAGTTTCTGGATTTTTTGCGATGTTCACGGAATAGGAAAAGTCATTCCCAGAACCGATGGGGACGATTCCCAGCGCCGGGCGTTTCTCTTTCGGAATAGCCATTAATCCGTTGATGACCTCGTGGATAGTTCCGTCACCACCCATGGCCACAACTATTTTATAGCCTTGCGAACTGGCTTTTTCTGCAATTTCAGTGGCATGTGCCGGATACACCGTGCCAGCCCAATCGGCGCCACCCAGTTCATCAGCCACGCGTCGTAAGTTTGCAGCTACTGGCCAGGCTCGGCCCATATTCGCAATAGGATTAAAAACAAGCAATATCTGATGGTGCATTGAGTAGACAGTCTCCGAATAATTAAAACGAAATGGTACTGCTCTGCATGTTTTTATATCATCAGCGAAAAAACCTTGAAAGTATAAGAATATCTAGTACGATTCTGATGATATTATTGCCTATGGCGCACCGGTATTTTATCTTCTCTTTTCGTATATATCATAGTGATTTGTTTTGTGCCTGAGCAATACCGATATATTATTATTATAATCGCATTCGATCAGTAAATCTAAACATGGCTTTCGATTTGACCAAACGCTATTGGGACGTTATAATTATTTTAATGTTCAAAAATTCTTCTGGATAGGGGTGCTATGGCGCTGCAAGGAAATCTCAGGGACTTCCCATTTGCGCAGCTGCTTAATTTAGTAAATTTAGCGCGAAAAACCGGCTTGCTGGAAATAAGTCACAAGGGTGAAACTGCCCAGGTGTATTTCCGGGATGGGCGGCTAGCTTGTGCTTTGTCAACTACGGAAGATTCTTCTTTAGGGGCGGTTCTGTACCAGAATAAACGCATCAGCCCAAATTTGTTCAGGGCTATCAAGAGCAAAGGCGGCGCTATCTGGGATAAGGAATTAGGCTTGCAGCTCATTAATGCAGGTTTTGTTTCTCGCGAAACTATTTTTAGTAGTCTACAGCAGCATAATGTCGCCATCCTCCGCAGATTGTTCGCCTGGCAGGAAGGCGCCTTTCGGTTTATTCCCAATGAACCACTTCCTGAAGATAAAATATCACTCAACATGGAACTTGAGAATCTGATCATGGAAGGCTCTCGGCATATTCAGGAAATGGAATTGCTAATGGATGAGGTTCCTAACCTGGATGTTTCCATTAAGTTTTCAGACCGTCCGGATAGTAATTTACGCAAGGTCAATTTGACTGTTGAAGAATGGAAAGTAGTTTCGTTTGTAAATCCGAAAAATTCAATTCGCCAAATAGGGCAGGCCACATCAATGGATGACTTGCAAATTCGCAAAGTGGTATATGGGTTACTGCAGGCCGGCCTGGTCGAGGTGGTAAGAGGGAACCAACAACGTCCGCTCCCTGTTACACAACTCCTATCGAACCAATCCAAGGAAGAACAGAGATCACTTGTAAATCGGTTGATTGACCGGGTTCGGGGATTGTAGAAATTGGCCGGCAAAATCCCCCTCGTTCAAACCGTGAAGATGGTTATCACCGGACCGTTTAATTCTGGAAAGACCGAATTCGTCCGCACGGTCAGTGAAATTGAAGTTGTTTCCACTGAACAGAATATCAGCAGCGAAAATGAAAAGGTAAAAGAAACTACAACAGTTGCATTAGATTTTGGGCGTCTCACGATTGACGACACCTTAATCCTTCATATTTTTGGGACGCCTGGCCAGCGCCGCTTTGAATTCATGTGGGATATTCTAGCAGAAGGTATGCTGGGTTATGTGTTGATGGTTGATAGCACGCGGCCGGAAACCTTTCGGGAGGCGCGCTATATGCTGGACTCGTTTGCTGATCATTCTGATACTCCCTTTGTAATTGCAGTTAATAAGCAGGACTTGGAAAATGCCTGGGATGCTGAAGACATCCGTCATGCCTTGCACCTGAGGGATGAGATTCCGGTTCTTCCCTGTATTGCCACGGATATGGAGCTGGTCAAGAAAGTCCTTCTCAGACTTCTCGGTCTTATCAAGAAAAGGTTAGACCTGGAATAATCTCGATTTTGTTGCGGAATAATATATGCACAAGCTATCCAATTCTCCTGATTTATTGGAAGTGTTCATCAAAGGTATGAATGAGGTTTTCCTGGCAGAGCAGCTGTCGGTATTAGTTCCATCAAATCTGCCTGAAACCCATTCCGGAAAAACTATTAATCCAATTGAAAATTTGCTAATAGCAGCGGAAAGACAATTCGGGATCATTTCAGCCAGCGGATTATTCTTCCGGTGTGGGGGAGCTGCATTCAAGCATCTTGTCAGGAAATACGGGAAGGCTGCCGAAATTGATAGCCTTGAATTCCGTTTACAGCCTCAACAGAAGCGGTTGAGGAACGGGGTGGTTAAACTTATTCAACTGCTGGAGACCTGGCAGGCGGGAAAATTCTCAATTAAGCGATCTGACGATCTGGTCGAAATTACAGCTTCTGCCAGCGGGCTTAATGTATCAAATGCTGGTGGCCAGATTTGGCTGCATTTTATTGCCGGGTTGTTTCAGGAATACTTATACTGGGCGGGAAGTGGAAAACAATACCCGTTTCAGATCATAGCACAAGATCAGCCTGGAAAAGAAATTATCATCCAGTTTCGGAATGTACCGGTAGACTGATCGATTTTGCCGCATGGGTTTTGTTCACCAGGTATATTCCGGCAAAAACCAGCAAGCCACCGATGATCTGATAGATACTCAAGCCCTCACCGGCAATAGGAATGGCTAGAATTGCAGCGATTACCGGGGAAGCAATCATGGTTGGGGAAACAATCGAAGCCGGAATGTGGCCGAGAGCGTATGTCATGCTGAAATATCCGCCGATTTGTGAAACCAGACCAGAGATGATGAACAATGTCCAGGTGGATGATGGAAACCCAGTTAAAGGAGCTTTGCTTACCAGGCAAATAATCAACAGGGTTACAGCGCTTACCATGGCTATGATGGTAGTGCTGGTCAGGGCGTCTACCCGCGCGCGGGCTTTTTGAGTGGTCAGGTAGTAGCCGGCAAAGAAAAATGAGGAGAGCAGCGCCAGACTATCACCTTTGCTAAAACCAGGATGCAGCAGTAAATTGGAACCAAAAACAAAAGTCATGCCTGTAAGAACGAATATCAGGCCTATCCAGAACCAGGTAGGAAGTTTTTGCTTCCAAAATATCCAGGACACCAAGGCAACCCATACCGGCGCGATAAAATTAATCAGGTTGGCATTGGCAATACTGGTATGAGCAACCGCAGTACTCCAAGTGGCATGATCCAAAGCAGTAAAAAACCCGGCAGCCAGGGGAGCTAGCAGCCAGCGTTTATCAAAATTTATCTTTCCTTTGGAGCGAACCAACATAATGGGGATTAAAATTATCACAGCCGTCGTCATGCGGTAAAAGGAAGTAACAATCCCAGGCGCCTCAGCAATCCGCACAAAAATTGCAGAAAAGGACAGACATAAAACGCCTAAAGCTAGGGCAAGGTACGGGGATGATTTTTTGGAGAAAAGCATAATATTTAGAAAACTTTCAGGTAGAGAGGTATTTTACGACGGCCAGATTTCCAATAATCCTGGCAATTCTGACAGATTGGTAATTGTGCGCTCCGGGTGAACAGTATCTACGTGGACGTGGTTGGCTGATTTGTTTGCCCGGCGGGTGATCCAGACATTGTGCATGCCCATATTCATAGCCCCCAGGATATCGGCGCCTAAGGTATCACCGATCATCACAGAGTGGTCGTGGGAAACTTGCATCGCATCAAACGCCAGTTGAAATATCTTTGGATGCGGTTTGCGGAAACCAGCGGCGGCAGAGGTGCTAATATATTCAAAAAATGGGCGGATGCCAGCATTATCAATTAATACTTGTACATCCCAATCATCCCCGGCGTTTGAGATGATACCCAGCCGATAGCCTAATTCTTGCAAGGTTTGCAGCGTGGATTTGGTATCATTTTCTTCTTTCCAGCAAGATTGGGAGACGGCGTACATGCGCGCTAGGAAAGGCCGTAAACCGGGTCTCGATATCTCTTTATACCCGTGCCGTTCTAAAACGATACGTAGAATCCGCTCGGTAGTATGTTCAATAAATTCCGTTTCCCGTTCTGAATGGTATGCTTCCAGCCTGGAAAGAAACTCAGAAAGAAATGTCTCTTTATCTAGACTATAACCGCCTTCTTGCAACGCAGAGGCCAATTCATCGAAGGCGTGCGCCATGATATCCGGCACATGACCGTCGAAATAGATCAGGGTGCTGCCCAAATCAAAAAGGATGACATCAATAAACGGGTTTTTTATCACCTGTTTATTCTAATCGGTTAATACCCTTTTTCAGGATCAAAGCGGTTCAAAAGAGCGGCTTTTTGAAGATATCGGCGAATATTCGCGCAAAACAATTCAGCGGCGCGATTATTATACTGTGTGCTGACCCCGCCTACATGCGGGGAAATTATCGTGTTGGGCAATTTCCAGAGTGGGCTGTTGGCCGGAAGTGGCTCTTCAGGGAAGACATCAATAGCTGCACCGGCGATGACCTTTTTTTCAAGCGCTTCTTTCATTGCAGTAAGGTCGACAATTCCTCCACGGCTGAGATCAATAAATAACGCCGAAGGTTTCATGGAACCAAATTCTTCTGTGCTGAAAAGATTGCGGGTGGTAGGCGTATAAGGCAGCGCTAAAACAACATAATCGCATTCCTTGAGCATGGATTTCAGCGCCTCGATTGGATACAGACGGGTGAAAAGGTCTCCATCCGGGTCTCCCAATCCAGCGGGAAAATAGCCTTCATCTTTTAACTGACGCAGATCACGTTTGGCGGCCAGGATGATCGCACCGAATGGAACTAGTAAGCGGGCGATTTCGCGCGCGATACTACCATAACCCACAAGTCCAACAGTACTCCCGCGTAATTCATGCTGCCGGAAGTTTTCCCATCTCTTTGCCGGCCAAGCGGACTTAAGCTGGTTTTCTACCATGGCTTTCAGGTTTGTACTCAGCGCCAGCATCAAGGTGAGAGCGTATTCTGCCACTTGTGGGGCATTTGCACCGCTCATGTTGGTAATCATTAAATCAGGTTTTTTTAGCAGTGAATTATTCAGAGCATAGTCAATGCCAGTGTAATGAAATTGGATCCATTTCAGGTTTGGTGCTATAGATGGGTCAGGCAAGACGGTATCAGTGTACAAGATATCCGTCTTAGCCCAAAGTTCGCCAGGGATTTCATTGGGTTGGTGTGCGCGGATAGCCGTTACTTTAAGGAGCGGCGAGACAGCCCGAATCATATCCACTTGCTGCTCAGTGAAAGGCATTGTAATTAGAATCTGCAGTGGATCGGAACTCATTTCAGATAAATCCCTTGCGGGTCCAATTCTTCACGCAAAATTCGGATTTCCGAGGCAGAAGGCGGCTCGGTTGTTTCATGGCAACTCTGGCATTGCAGCACCCAACCAGTATTGCCGGCAGCTTCTTCAACAGTTTTGCCGGGGTGTAAAGCAGTCAAAACCAATTCGCCGGTTTTATCCGGCTTTAGAATGCCGATATCAGTCACCACAGCTTGGGGGCCTTTGCCGCGCAGCCCCAATTTCTCGCGTTCTCCGACTCCCCCTAAAAAGCCGGCAGAGGTACAAAAATCAACCTTTTCAGGGAAACGTCTTTTTTGGTGGGGAGTGATGATGTAACAGCGGTTAGCCCAGGCAGCAATCTCTTTGGAACCACCAGAACCGGGTAGACGGGTTTTGGGATGAGCATAGTCGCCAATCACAGTGGCATTAATATTTCCGAATTTGTCTATTTGCGCTCCACCCAGGAAGCCAACATCCACATTGCCGCGTTGAAGATACAGCGTGAAAATATCATACATGCTGCACACCGAAGAAGCGCCGGAAACTAGGGTAGGGTCGCCAATCGAAAGGGGCAGGCGGGCCGGTCTAGCTCCAATAACACCGGCTTCGTAAATCATCTGCAGGTTAGGCGCGTGTGTGCGCTGGGCAAGGTTACAGGCCAGGTTGGGCAAACCCACTCCAACAAACACCACCTCACCATCGCGCAATAAACGGGCGGAATTAATAATCATCAATTCAATTGAGGAGTACTCAGTATTGGCCATAATTCACCGGAACGCTCAATCTTTCTTCTACGGAAAGCCGCTTATGAATCAAATTTCCTAGTTTTTCCCAGTATTCCTGACGGTCAGTCACTCCATAAACCCATTCATCCAAATAATGCTTAACGGATTCAGGAGACTCGCTGATTCTATCCCATTGTAAGTAAAACTCGTTATCGCGATCATAATACCCCTGGGTGTAGCTGGGGTGGCTGCAAAATGGCACGTGGCAGACTGCATCCACGATTAAATCTGGAATAATGGTGCGGTTGGGGTCGGAACGAATGACACTTTCATCCACGATCTCTTCGACTGTCAAAATAACCCGATCAGCGGCAAAGGCCGCTTCTTTTTGCTCCCCCAGAATACCCCAGATTTGAGCATTACCGTTCTTATCTGCCCGTTGGGCATGGATGATAGCAACATCTGGTTTCAGCGCAGGAACAACCAGAACGGATTTTCCGGAGTAAGGATCAATCACCCGTTTGAAATTCGGGTTGGCATTCTCCAAATCTACTGCCCCGGTTTCATTCATGGGGAGGAAAGGCAAGCCGGAAGCGCCCGCCTGCAAGCGGGTTATCATGGCAAAATGTGAGTATTCCTCTATTTCAAGTTCACCATTTTCTACCTGAGTGCGTAGGTATCGTAACGAACCCACCCCAGGGTTGCCCATATAGGAGAAAACAATTTTTTTGGCACAACCCGCCGCCGCCATTTGTTCATAGACCAGGTCTGGAGTAGCCCGGGCTAGGATCAAATTTTTTCTACCCTGACGGATGATTTCATGTCCAGCGGCGAAAGGGATCAGATGGGTGAACCCGGCTGCATAAATTAGGTCGCCATCCCGCACATTTTGGCCTACGGCTTCTTTGAGGGAGCAGAGTTTACTCACGATCTGCCTCAGGCTTTTCGGATAGTGGTGCGAATCTGTTCGTGCAAGTACAACTGAACATAATGTACACCACCAGCGTTCTTTCCGCTGGAGCCAGAACCCTTCCACCCACCAAAGGGTTGAAAGCCCGGCCATGCCCCGGTGGTGGCGCCCTGTGGACGGTTAGCATACGTTACACCAGCTTCTATGCGGTCGAAAAAGGTTTCAACCTCCTGCTCATTTCCATAGATACCGGCAGTAAGCCCGTAGGCCACATCATTGGCTTGTTGCATAGCTTCGTCCAGGTTTTTTACCTTTCCAATTGTCGAGATCGGCAGGAACATTTCATGTTTCCACAGTTTATGAGAATACGGCAGGTTATCCACCAGGGTAGGGGCACAGAAATATCCTTTTGCATAAGCGCTGTCAGTGAGGATTTTCCCGCCGGTCAAGATATTACCGTTGTGTTTCAGATCATCCACAAAATTTTGGTAATCGTGATACGAACTCTTGTTTACAACCGGTCCTAAAACATTTTTCCGTTCTGTGGGGTCGCCGATGGTCAATTTATTGGTGGCTTCCACCAGTTTGGCAACCAGGACATCATAAATCGACTCTTCGATGAAGATACGGGAGGCAGCCGAGCATTTCTGGCCTTGAAGCCCAAATGCAGAACGGATGATGCCTACAGTGGCAGTATCCAAATCAGCATGGCGTGTGACGATGACCGGGTTCTTGCCGCCCAGTTCTAGAATGGCCGGGCGCACCCATTTTCCAGCCGCAAAATCACGATACAACTTCATGCCTACGTCAAATGAGCCGGTGAATGTAACCCCCGCTACATCCGGGTGTTCGATGAGAGCCTGACCAAGGGTTGCTCCACCACCGGTTACATAGTTGAATACGCCGGGGGGAAGGCCTGCATCCCGCAGACATTCAGCCAACAGACGTACCGTCCACGGGGTATCAGTTGCCGGTTTCATGACAACTGTATTGCCGGCAGCTAATGCTGCTCCTACCGGGCCGCCGGTGAGTGCACATGGAAAGTTAAATGGGCTAATTACCAACCAAACGCCGTATGGGCGTAAAACAGAAACATTGGTAGATTTATAGCCAACCAGGGGATCGTGCCCCATTTCGGTGACAAATCCATTGGTCGCTTCCACTCGATCGCAGGAATAGCGGATCAGATCTGCGGTTTCTGCCGCATCACCCAGGGATTCCATACGGTTCTTTCCCACTTCCAGGGACATCACCACCCCGAACTCGTAAATCCGCTCATCAATAAGATCGGCGGCTTTACGCAATAATTCCAAGCGTTTTTCCCATGGAGTGTGAGACCAGGAATGGAAGGCTTTTTTCGCGGCTGCAATCGCCTGCTGGGCAATCTCCGCCCCGCCTTTCTGGAAGACGCCCAGAACTACACTTGAATCGGCGGGAGATTTATCTTCAAATTTTTCGTTGATAACAACTTCTTTGCCATCAATGATCATGGCATGTTCTTCGCCCAGTTGTCCTTTAATAGATTTACGAGTCTCTTCAAACCGGTTATGCGATTCTTCCGGGGGACTAAACATAGTTGCGTAAGTTAACTTAAACGCAGGTGATTCGGTCATTGTTTCAAGCCTCCACTAAATCAGATTGATTATTCTTCAGTATATCCAACGCGGCGATATAAGTCAAAAAGAACCCTCTGAAGTCAGATATCCATATTATAGACTGATTACTTTTTCAGCTTTTTGGAGAGCTTCCAAAATATCTGGCATGCCACCGATGATGCCGACTTGAACCTTGTCAGTTTTTCCGTAAGTATCAGTGCAGGTCTTACAGACGATCAATTCTACACCACGGGTTTGCATTTCTTTGAGTTGCTCTAATACCGGTGAGCCTTCGCAAACCAGGTGAACGCCATTTGTGTAAAAAAGAATCTTTGCAGGTAATTCGTTTGATAAAAGGGTCAGGGAAAGGAATTTTTCTGCCAGGGATTGTTGCAAAACGGATGGGCCTTCTCCCAGACCAAAGCGGGTGAAAAGCAGAACAGTGAATTGGTTCATGTCATATACCTCTTTATATAAGATGAGTAAAATTGTAGCCTGAATTTGAATGGCTGTCGAATTCGGTTCTAATCTATTTGCATTGATGTTCCGCTTCGGATAAACTAGTTAATATGGAATCTGTTTACCTAACCTATGTCGGCATAGATGTTCAAGCTGCTCATAAACCGTTTTACTATACGGCGCTGGATTCAGACATGGAGATAATTGCGAGCGGCCACGGGCGGATGACGGATATTTTAGCCTATTTGGCCGGGCAATCCTCGGCGCTGGTAGCCATAAATGGGCCAGTCTGGGCGCCGCAACCCGAGAATATGTTCTCGCAAAGTGGGTTGTTTGGCGGTGAGCAATCTACAGTTTTTGGCTCACACCGCATCGTGGATGTTGAATTGTCTGTCCGTGGATACCCGATAATTCCAGTACCACCGGTTGGCAAGAAAGCGCCGGTTTGGATGGAACGCAGCTTGGAACTTGCGTCAGAAATGAAAAGGTTGGGTTATCTTTGTTCGGGTGAATTGCCAGCCAAACGGACTTATTTTGAAACCAACATGGATGCAGCCTACCATTTAATAACCGGAACCAGCCCATACGATTCGCGATCATTGGAAGGACGCTTGCAGCGCCAATTATTGCTGCATGAATTTGGTTTTACCCTCCAGGACCCGATGGAATTCCTGGAAGAATTCACTCGTTACCGCTTGCGTACATCCAACGTACCACTAACACAAATAGCCGTTGCCCATGAATTACGGGCTTTGATGACAGCCGCAACAGCCTGGATGGTGGATAACCGTCCCAAAAATCTGGAACATCTTGGACGGGGCAGTGAGGGTGAAATCATCTTACCGAAAGAATTTTCGCGTAAATAATTTGGTTTTCAATAATTGCCACGGAATTACTCCGGCACAAAACTAATCACAACGAAGCACAAAATACATGAAAAAAGAAAACACAAAATCGCGACTTTTGTAAAAAATATCAATTGATTATTTTTTAGGCTAACTTTCCAATCCCTTCTATCTATGCCGGTGTTCCTAATCGTTTGGATCCAAAAATACATCCTGGGCTATTACTATAAAACTACATTTCCTGCAATTTACCATATAAACGTTTTATAATCTAAGCTATCTTATTTTAGAGGTAACCATTATGAATTTTGCAATGTGGGTTAAAGCGCTGCAGGTAATTCCGCGAATTGATAAAGAAGAATGGATGCGGCTGGATGTGATATCCAAATGGCTAGTTTCAACACGGGCGGCTGTTCTTATTATGACGTTTATTTCTGCCGCGATTGCTGGTCTATTGGCAGCCAGGGCTGGCATGTTTGACTTGGGACGCTGGGTTTTGTTGGTAATAGGACTGGTGTTTGCACATGCTACCAATAATCTTCTCAATGACATGACGGACTTCAACCGCGGAGTTGATAAGGATAATTACTTTCGCACCCAGTACGGTCCGCAACCGCTGGAACAAGGATTGATGACCAAAAACGAAGTACTTACCTATGCTGCTGTAACTGGTTTAATTGCACTTGCAGCCGGGCTGCCGTTGGTATTGCAAAACGGTATACTTGGCTGGGTTTTACTGTCTGCCGGAGCATTTTTTGTTTTATTCTATACCTGGCCGTTGAAATACATCGGCCTGGGCGAAATTGCTGTGTTGATAGTCTGGGGACCGTTGATGATTGGCGGCGGGTATTTTGTCATCACCGGGCAGTGGGATTGGAATGTAGTGATTGCCGGGTTGCCTTATGCATTTGGGGTGACAACGGTCATTTTTGGCAAGCACATTGACAAGTTTACGGAAGACAAAGCCAAAGGCATTCACACACTGCCAGTGATTATTGGCGAGAAAGCCGGACGGTATGCGGTGCTAGCCATGATTGGCATGCAGTACCTTTCGGTGCTGTATCTTGTTATCATCGGATTCTTTTCGCCGGTGATGCTGGTGGTACTGATCGCTTTGTTCAGTCTGCGGCGGGTACTACCGATGTATACCAAACCGAGACCGGAAACCTGTCCACCCGAGTATAGGAAAGAAATTTGGCCGCTGTATTTCGTGGCATCAGCTTTTTATCAGAACCGGCAATACGG
>JBAWYZ010000026.1:0-15414 GCA_037143255.1 Leptolinea sp.
GTTATAATACCAGTATTACGTTATAATGTCAATAGGCAATTTTGTTTTTATGCAATATTCAGATTTTCCCCTTAATACAAAAAATTGTGCTGGAGTGCGCCTTACATCCAAAGAATATTCGATTTTAATCCGCGTAGTTTATTATTTTGCACCAGACCATTACCATAGTTATTAGCTTTGGCAAATTGTAGCTGCTCAGAGTGGAGTATTTTTTGAAATCAGCCATAAGGCACACAAACTATCAAAAGGATTTTGAAGTTCACCGTGCAGAAACGATTGAAACTTTTATCCAAATGCATTTTTTGGTGTATTTCGTAGTTAATTACAGTATACATGCGCAATTATGGAAAACTGAATTTGATTTGACATTCCACCTAAATTCCAGTATAAGCCAAGCATGCGAAAAGAAATCCTGTTTGGAATAGCAGTAATTTTCCTGATATCTGCCGCCTGTACAACTTCATCCAATCCGTTGAAACTGCTGGCCGGGGCGACTGCAACACCGGAATTGCCATCCCTTGTGCCTGCAATAGAGCCAACGGCAACCCTGCCGCCTACCCCGACTCCGCTGCCCATTGTCCGTATCCATGCGGCAGATAATGCCCTTTTCAACGGAGATTATGAACTCGCCCTCACCCAATATCAAACTGCCTTCGATCAGGCTGCCGATGATGAAACTCGCGCGGGGGCTTTATACGGGCAAGGTCTTACCTATTTTGAAAATGATGACTGGAAGAAATCCTCACAAGTATTGCAAAGAATTATTTCTGAGTTTTCAGATAGCCCGCGGGCATCCTCTGCCTCCTTTTTGTTGGGTGAAATTTCAACCATCCAGGAACAGCCTGCCGCGGCGGCCGAGCATTTTGCCCGTTATTTGAATCGCCGACCGGGTATTCTTGATTCGTTTGTTCAGGAAAAGATGGGGGACGCGCTGGCAGATAGCGGGAAACCCGGCGAAGCCATTAAGGCTTATCTGGCGGCCGAAGCTGACCCTGGTTTTAACACCAGCCCTATCCCCATTGATCTGAAAATTGCCAAAGCCCTGCGCGCCAGCGGCGATAAAGAAAACACATTAAGTCAGTTGCAGACGATTTATGATAACCCGGCTTCGAACGATTATGACAAGGCGCAAGCCAATTTGTTGCTGGGTCAGATTTACCTTGAAATGGACGACCCCGAGCAGGCCTATGCCCGTTTTCAGGATTCGGTGAATAATTTCCCCGGGGCATTTGATTCTTTCTCCGCCCTTTCAGCGTTGGTGGATGCCGGTCAGCCGGTAAACGAGTTGCAGCGCGGCACAATTGATTACAACTTGCAGAAATATGCCCTGGCAGTGGATGCCTTCAACCGATATATAAAATCTACTGACAAACCAGAAGCCTCCGCCGCTTATCTCAAAGCCCTCAGCCTGCGCGAGATGGAGCTATATGATGAATCTTTCCGGGAATTTGATGTCGTCATTCAAAACTATGCCGGCACGGAATATTTTCTAAAAGCCTGGAGAGAAAAAGCCTATACCCAATGGGCGTATTTAGACCGCTTTCAGGAAGCCGCCGATACGATGCTAGGCTTCGTCCGCCTGTACCCGGCCGATTCAAATTCCCCTGATTTTCTCTTTGAAGCCGCCCGTATTCATGAACGCGGCGAGATGTTGCAACAGGCCGCCGATACCTGGGAACGCATCTTAAACGAATATCCCAATTACATCGATTCCTATCGCGCAATATATCTCTCCGGTATCACCTATTACCGAATGGGAGATTATGCCGGCGCACAAAACCGTTTTCAACGCAGCCTGGTGCTGGCGGTTTCACCCGGAGATCAAGCTGCCGCTTCCTTTTGGGTTGGTAAAACCCAGCAGATGTTAGGAGATGCACCCGCTGCTCGCACATCCTGGGAGACAGCCGCCCAACTCGACCCGACCGGCTATTACAGTGAGCGCGCAAAACTGCTCCTTACCGAACAAGAACCCCTTTCGGCTTCGCCTTCTTTTGATCTGGGCTACGATCTTGCCCGAGAACGCCAGGAAGCGGCTAACTGGATAATTAAAACATTCAGCCTGCCGCCGGAGACGGATCTCTCTTCCCCAGGCAACCTCTCGGCTGATTTGCATTTCCAGCGGGCGCACGAATTCCACGAATTGGGATTGTATTCCGAATCCAGCCGCGAAATGGGATTGCTTGTAAAAGCGCATGAAAACAACCCGGTTGAATTATTCCGTTTACTCGACCCACTGCTGGAATTGGGTTTGAACCGGACGGCGATCACCACCAGCCGCCAGATTTTGGATTTGGCGCAATTGGATGACGCTGCAACTTTGAAAGCGCCGGCCTATTTCAATCATATCCGTTTTGGGGCGTACTTTCGCGAAGAAGTTTTGCAAGCTGCCCAGAATGAAAATATCCATCCCTTTGTTTTGTTCAGCGTTTTGCGACAGGAAAGCTTGTTTGAAGGCTTTGTGGAATCTTCCGCCGGCGCCCGGGGGGTGATGCAGATCATGCCGGCGACAGGGCAGGAAATTGCCAGCAACATGGGCTGGCCACCCAACTATAAAGAAGACGATCTATATCGACCCATGATCAGCATTCGGCTGGGGGCGCGCTACCTGGCCAGGCAGCGCGAATACTTCGGCGGAAATATGGTGGCAGCGCTGGCAGCTTATAATGCCGGCCCCGGCAATGCTGAAATTTGGTTTAACCTGGCCAATCAAGATATCGACCTCTTCTTGGAAATTATCCGTTATGAAGAAACTCGAAATTATTTGACACAAATTTCGGAGTTTAACGGAATCTATTCCCGTTTGTATGAACGGATGCCTTGATAAGTTGTTTCAAATTGTGCAATTATGGGGAATTGATGCTGGGTTTTGTGCGCTTATTCCTTTGAAAAGAAAAAAATCCTGTGCCTGAGTTTGATTTTTTCTTCTACCCCAACTTGTATCATTTGTTTGAAGCCAACAGTTCTTAATATGGTTTTTATACTACCAAGATGTTCGGGGGTACAGAATCAGGTTGATTATTTCGTATTCAACTGCACAGACGTTTGTTTTGTCTTTCCTGACTTCCCTCCCCCCAACCCGCCACTTCCCATTGATTCTTTTCAAATACCAACTTTTTTACATATAATTTAGATAACCTTCACATAAATTTTACAGCCAGTCTGAGAAATAAGAGTGATAATAATTTGTGACGCAAATTATTCAAAGTAATCTCCAGTTGTTTTCGTAGGGTTAAAAACTATGCAACGAGTTGCTTCTCACTAAAATGACTGATCCTATCCAAAACATACCCAGTATTCTGGTTGTTGATGATGAGCCAACCTCCAGGCTAATGTTGCAATCCATCCTGCAAAAAGATGGATTTGTCGTGTTGACCGCTGCCAACGGCCGCGCAGGCCGGCTGCTAGCTGACCGCGAACAACCTGACTTAATCCTGATGGACATTCGCATGCCGGAAGAAGATGGTCTGACGGCTTGCGTAGCTTTAAAATCAAACCCCCGTACGGCGGATATTCCGGTGGTATTTATCTCCGCCATTGAAGATGTGACTTCAAAAATTGAGGGTTTCAATGCCGGCGGAGTAGACTATATTACGAAACCCTATCAGGTACTCGAAGTCGCGGCACGCGTTCGCCTGCAAATTCGCCTGTATCATTCATACCGCAACATGGTAGCAGCCAACCTGGAGCAACTCAAACATTTATCTGATTCACAAAAGGGCATTCTCGTTCAACCAGAAGAATTTCCCGAAGCAGGTTTTTCTGTGATTTATCTTCCCGCTCAAGCCGCGGGGGGTGATTTTTATGACGTGATCCACGCCGGTGCAGGAATTTACGATTACATCGTTGCAGATATCAGCGGTCACCATGCCGGCACCGCCCTTCCTGCGGCAGCCCTGAAGGCGTTGCTCCGACAAAACGCCTCCATGCTGTATTCACCCTTAGAGAATCTCAATCTAATCAACCGCCATTTATGCCCAGTACTTCAAGAAGGCCAATACGCCACACTAATTTATGCCCGGTTGAATAAGACCCGTATGCGCCTGACATTGATAAATGCCGGTCATCCATCCGCAATTATCCTGCGGGCTGGAAGCAGGGCTGTGGATGTAATTTCCCAATGCGGTGACGGATTAGGTTTATTTGACGCTATCTCACCGGACGTTAAAGAGATTCCAGTTGCACAGGGCGACCGTGCTTTCCTCTTTTCAGATGGATTGATTGAAGAAGATGCGCATGGCTCGATTCCGCGCCGGATTGGACTGGAAAATTTAGCCCGTATTATTAACGACAACCCTTCCTCCAAAATTGAAAAGACTATCCAGACTATTCAAGAACGCTTATTCCCAGATCCGCAAAATATGGCTGATGATGCTGTGCTTTTGGGGTTTGAAGTGAAATGACCACATCTGAACCGAGATACCCATTGGATTGGAAATACCCGGCTACCCAGGAAAATGTGGAGCAGGTTTGCTCCGCTGCAGAACAGGCATTTGAAAAACACGCATTAAACAGGAAAGATAGATTTGCATTAAACTTATTGCTACGAGAAGCATTAAATAATGCTGTTTTGCATGGTTGTCAGAAAAATCCGCTTCTGACCTTTTCGTGTCGGCTACTATTTTCAGATCACGAGGTCATCATCGAAGTTTCAGATGAGGGAGCAGGATTTGATTGGCATAAAAAGCCAGCAATTCTAACTGACAATTCGGCGGATTCGGGAAGAGGATTACCCATTTATGCGATTTATGCCCAATTGACAAAGTTTAATGATGCAGGTAATTGCGTCACGCTAAAACGGATTATTAATGGAGGAGAGAAAGATGGCTGAAGCCCAAGTAGTTCAAACAGGTACGCAAGCGACCATTATCCTGGGAGAAAAGTTTTTGATATCCGATGTTCCTAAAATGAAAGGTGAGCTGAAACGGTTACTGGAGGAAGGTGTAACCGCTGTAATTCTTGATTGTTCACACCTCACCCTGATGGACTCTACCGGGATTGGTCTTCTGGTTTCCGCTCACAATTCGCTGAGCAAGGTTAATGGCAGTTTTTCCATTATCCAGGTATCTTCTGACATCCATGATCTTTTATGCTCGATGCGCTTAGATCGCCACATTAGTATTACCCCGATGGTCACAGGTTAACCTACCAATAGCGCCTCGCTGGAGTAAAATATGACAGCTACTGAAGACTTAGAAGAACTTCAAATGTATATTGCCGAATCGCGAGAGCATTTGGCCACCATTGAAACCGATTTACTCGACATGGAAGTTGCCGGCGCAGCCATTGATGAAAAACTTGTCAACAAGGTTTTTCGCGCGGCTCATTCTATTAAAGGTGGCGCAGGATTTTTTGGCCTGAAAAAGATCCAGGACCTTGCCCATAAGGTTGAAAACGTCCTTGACCTGATCCGCTCTCGTAAGATTGCGCCTAATTCAGAGATCATTAATCTTCTTTTATTGTCCTTTGACTTTTTAAAGGGCATGGTGAATGATCCTTCCGGTAGTAACCAGGCGGATATCTCTGAATACGTGGTTTCGCTCACCGGTCTGACCACCTCGTATCTCCCTGAAAAACAAAAGGAGTCTGTCAAAAAAATGACAGAGATCAAGACTCCTGCCGGGCGTATAGCTTTCCTGGTTTCTGAATTTGATCTTGCAAGTGTCAAGGAATCGGAAGAGTATGTTTATCTGGTTGAGCTAGATTTGATCCATGATGTTCAACAACGCGGACGAACCCCCTGGGAAGTATTCAAAAATTACCTTGCCTGCGGTACTCTGATGGAATGTGAGTTGAATTTTGAAGCCGTTGGCACGCTGGACGACGAAACCTCGAACAAAATTCCGTTGGATATCTTATTTGCATCGATGATCGATCCCTCATTTATTCATTCCCTGTTTGAAGATATACCAGCGGAGAAAATCACTGTCATTCAGGGGCCTGCCCATCCGCAAGCGCTGCTTATCCCAGTCGAGGAGGAGTATGAACCAGTAGCGGCGCCGCTAAAAGCAGCAGTCCGCGTTGTGCCGGAACCCAGTCCCAAAGCTCCCGTGCCCCCGACCCCACCTGCCCCGAAAGCAGCCCCTTCAACCGCCATTGCAGAGGCAGACGCATCCCAACACCAGGTCATCGAAGATACCCTGCGGGTTAACGTCAATCTGCTGGAAAATCTGATGAATTTGGCTAGCGAGATGGTGCTTAGCCGTAACCAGTTACAAAATGCAATCCAAGTCGGTGATATGCAATCTATCAAAACCAGTGTTCAGCATGTCAGCCTGACAACCTCTGAATTGCAAGAAACCATTATGCTGACCCGCATGCAGCCGATTGGTAATATTCTAAATAAGTTCCCGCGAGTTGTCAGAGATCTAGCACGCGACAGTAACAAAGAAATCAATCTTGAGATTTACGGCAAGGATGTTGAAATTGACAAATCCTTGCTGGAAGGCTTAAGCGAACCCATGACCCACATGGTGCGCAACGCAGTAGATCACGGTATCGAAGATCAAGAGCAGCGGGCAGCGCAGGGCAAGAACCGGGCTGGCAAGGTTACCCTGCGCGCTTACCACGCTGCCGGCCAGGTTGTGATCGAAATTGCGGATGACGGTAAAGGTATTGATACCCAAAAAGTAGCCCAAACCGCCCTTAAGAAAGGTCTGATCTCTGAAGAAAAACTAAAAATGATGTCTGAAGGGGAAAAGAGGGCGCTTATATTTCTTGCCGGCCTTTCTACCGCAGAAAAAGTTTCGGATGTGTCTGGGCGCGGTGTGGGAATGGATGTCGTCAAAACCAACCTTGACCGATTAGGGGGAAAGGTGGATATTGAATCACAAATTGGAAAAGGGACAACATTCCGAATTACCCTGCCGCTCACCCTGGCGATCATTCCCAGTCTGTTGGTCTCTGTCAATCAAGATAAATTTGCCATTCCCCAGATGAATATCAGCGAGCTAATCCACATCAGCGCCGCTCAGGTAAAAAACCGTCTGGAAGTGATTGGCGATGCAGAAGTGTTGGTGCTGCGCGAAAAATTAGTACCCCTTCTCCGGCTGGCAGATGCGCTTGGCACAGGCAAGGTCTTTACGGATACACTCAATGGTGAAATTCAACCCGACCGCCGGACCCGCATCAGCGACCGCCGTTCGAAACATAGCGATCCATTCCAGTCGGCGGCTGATGGTGAAAATGAAGCTCTTCTTCAGGCAGAAGAAGAACGCCGCGCCCGCCCTGACCGCCGCTTTCATGCTGCCAGCGATCTGGAAATTGTAGTGATTAACACGGGTGTCATGGAATATGGGCTGGTAGTCGATGAACTGCACGACACGTTCGAGATTGTGGTGCGTCCGCTCGGCCAGCATCTAAAAACATGCAGCGAATATACCGGGGCTTCTGTTCTGGGGGATGGTCGCGTGGCGCTCATTCTGGATGCCGCTGGATTGGCGGCCCGCACCCGCATGACCTCTCTGACGGGGACTACCCGCGCCATGCAATTACAGGATCAGGAAAAAGCGAATATTGACAGGCAAAAGGATCGCATTGCTCTGCTTCTTTTTCGCAATGCCCCGCAAGAATTCTGTTCTGTCCCGCTGGAAAAGGTCGAGCGTATTGAACACATCGAACGAAACCAAATTGAAAAAAGCGGAAACAAACGCTCCATGCAATATCGTGGGGGGAGTTTGCCCATCTTGCAGTTGAACGATACTTCCCAGGTAGGGGAAATTGATGAAGCCGCCGAACTGGTGGTGATTGTGATGAACCATAAAGGCCGTTCGTTTGGCCTGTTGGCTGCCCGCCCGGTGGATGTAATTGAAGTCTCCCTGACAATTGATCCCTCTACGCACCGGCAAAAAGGAATTTCCGGGTCATGCATTATTGGAAAAGACACGACTTTGTTGGTGGATGTTGAGGAGATTTCCGCGGCTGGTCTTGGCATCCACCTGCCAGAAGCGCTTGAACAGGCAATACCGCTAACGCAGCCTGTTAATTTCAACTCTAGCGCAGTCACCCTCTTGCTGGTAGAAGATTCGGATTTCTTCCGCAGCCAGGTTCCTAAAACACTTGAAGGAGATGGTTACCGGGTGCTTTCGGCTGAAGACGGCCAGGCGGGTTTAAATTTACTGCGCCAACATAGCGCCGATGTGCGCTTGGTTGTCACAGATATTGAAATGCCGGTGATGAATGGGCTGGAACTGACCCGCGCCATTAAAGCCGACCCCGCCCTGGCGCATTTGCCCGTCATCGCCCTGACCACACTGGCGGATGAAGAGGACATTGTTACCGGCAAAGCGGCGGGCGTGATAGCGTATGAAGTCAAACTGGATAAAGAGAAACTTCTGCAGACCATTCGGCAGACCCTTCTTTAATTAAATCAATTTTTCGCTAAGGAGATGAAAAAATGAACGCATTTTTATCAGACATGAAAATTGGAAAACGGCTTTTGCTCAGTTTTGGATTATTAATAATCCTATTTTTGGGGTCTATGGGGTTTGTCCTGTGGGGAAACAATGTTGCCAACCAGAATATGGACGAGTCTTTAGGTGAGTTTAAAAAGATAGAACTCGCTTACCAAATGGGTTCAGCAATCGATTCTATTTATATCAATGTCGCTCGAATTTCCTTATCTCAGGATGATGCTAGTATGAAATCTGCTCAAGCAGAAATTGAGACTCTGCGTACATCCTATAATGAAAATTTGAGTGGACTCAAAGCTTTAGCGACAACAGATAAAGGTCAACAGCTATTGGGTAATATTTCAGATGCATTGGCTGCAGGAAAAGCAGCAAATAATGAAGTCATATCTCTGGCGTTGGCTGGTAAAAAAGACCATGCACAGAAACTGTATGAAGAAAAAGCTTTTCCTGCTATGGATATAATCGATCAGGCAGTTTTAGAATTCAAGGATTACCGGCAGGAACGGCTTGATGGTGTGGATCAGAAAGCCGAAGCCTGGGTAGTCACAATGCGGATTTGGCTTATTGCACTGGCCGGTTTAGCCCTGGCGCTGGCCATTCTACTTAGCACGCTAATCACGCGCAGTATCACTGTCGCATTGGCAGATTGTGTGAGCTTCACCGGTCTGCTGGCGCAAGGCGATTTTTCACACGAAGTGCCGGATGCTTTCAAGAAAAGAGGAGATGAGATGGGAGATTTGGCGCGTGCCTTCCAGACTTTGGTCGGGAATGTCCGCACCCTGCTGGGCAGTATCTCCGGCGGTGTTCAGACAACCGCCTCTTCTTCCACAGAACTCTCGGCCATCTCTGAGCAAACCAGCGCCGCTGCAAGAGAAGCGCTGGATAAATCTAACAGCGTGGCCGCCGCCGCCGAAGAGATGAGCGCCAATACCGTTTCAGTTGCCGCTGGGATGGAACAGGCCAGTACCAGTTTGAATTCCATCGCCACAGCAGTCGAAGAAATGACCGCCACCATTGGTGAAATTGCCCGCAACTCCGAAAAAGCGCATGCCACCACCGATCAAGCTGCACGACATGTCGACCAGTTTTCCGTGATCATGAAGGGGCTGGGTCAATCAGCTCAGGAAATTGGCAAAGTAACGGAAACGATCACCAGTATTTCTTCTCAAACCAACCTGCTGGCGCTGAATGCCACCATCGAAGCCGCCCGGGCGGGTGTCGCCGGAAAAGGCTTTGCGGTAGTTGCCAGCGAAATCAAAGAACTGGCGCAACAGACTGCCGCTGCAACCAGCGAAATCAAAGAGAAAATTGCCACCATTCAAGGCTCTACTGCCGGGGCAGTGGCAGATATTGATAAGATCGTCCAGGTTATTCGAGATGTCAATGAGATCGTCATGACAATTGCCGCCGCTATTCAGGAACAGGCCACTGTCACGCAGGATATTGCCGGCAACATTGCCCAGGCATCCAGCGGCGTCAAAGACGCCAACTCCCGCGTAGCGGAGACAGCCACCGTTTCTGGCGATATTGCCAAAGAGATCTCGCAGGTCAGTTACACCGTCGGGCAAATGACTTCTGCCAATGACCAGGTGCAAACCAGCGCTATGGAACTTTCGCGGCTTGCTGAGCAATTGACCGAAATGGTTGCCCAATTTAAGGTGTAAGAATGCTTCCGGGTAATTCTGAAGTGAAGGATCAAAATGAATGATACGAAAACCCAAAATACGGGCTTAAGCGATGAGCAGAGTATGCTGCTGGTAACTTTTGGGCTGGGTGGAGCATGGTACGGACTCGAAGCGTCTCAGGTTCATGAAGTGATCCTGGTAGAAGGCAACTCGGTAGTTTACCATTCTCCGCCGTACGTGCGCGGCATCATTAACCTGCGGGGGAAGATCGTCACCGTTCTGGATGTGGAGTCGAAATTGGGGCTTTCAAAACATCAGGTTGGAGCAGACTCGCGCATATTAATCGTCGCCTGGAATCATGAACAGGTGGGGTTGCTGGTGGAAGTTGTCGCTGAAGTAATCAGTCTGAATAAAGAACAGATCGAACCAGTGCCGTTAAACATCAGCGAAAAATTAAGGGTTTTTCTCTGCGGTGTTTACAGCGGTGAAGAACGTCTGATTGGCATCCTGGATTTGGAAAAAGTTCTGGCTGTATGAGAAGGATGTCTTCTTCCCCGCCTTCGCTGGACACACCGCAGGAGCGTATATGACTCTGCGCGTTTTGGTCGTAGATGATACAGTTACCTTTCGCAAGATCCTCAGCGATGCGCTGGCGGAGATCCCTGGCGTTGAAGTAATTGGGACTGCGCATCATGGGAAAATGGCGATGACTCGCATCCAGACATTACGGCCGGATCTGGTGACGCTCGATATTGAAATGCCGGAAATGGATGGACTGGAAGTGTTGGAGGCCATCCGCTCTCAGAAACTGGATGTTGGTGTCATCATGGTCAGCGCCTTTACCCAACGTGGCAGCGAAATGACCATTCGCGCGCTAGAGCTGGGAGCCTTCGATTTTATTACCAAAGGAACCGAAGGAGATTATGCGCAGAACCGTGAGAGTATTCGGATTGCGCTCGCCCCCTTAGTAAAAGCGTATGCCCAACGCCGTGAAATCCACGCTATTCTAAAAGGGACATCACCCGCCCCGCCGCCACGCACCACCGTTGAACCGGCTGCAAAAAGCAGCGCAGCTATGGAACCGGGTTTGCCCACAGCGGCTGGAACAGCCAAAAAACGCCCGGAATTGGTGCTAATCGGCGTCTCGACGGGCGGCCCTAACGCGCTAACGACCGTCATTCCTGCCCTGCCTGCCAATTTGGGAGTGCCTGTACTCATCGTTCAACATATGCCGCCTTTGTTCACCCATACCCTTGCCGAAAGCCTGGATAAGAAGAGTGCATTGCACGTGAAAGAGGCCGAGCATGGTGAAATGGCGCTGCCCAATACCGTTTATATCGCCCCTGGTGGAAAACAAATGAAAGTGGAAGCCGGCCAGGGGGGAAACCCGTTCATTCAAATCACCGATGACCCCTCGGAAAACAACTGTAAACCCTCTGCCGATACCCTGTTCCGTTCCGCTTCTCAGCATTTCCCGGGGCGGGTTTGTGCAGTGATTAAGACTGGAATGGGCAGCGATGGCACACTGGGGCTGCGATTAATCAAACGGCACCCTGCCCGAGTTATCGCCCAGGATGAAGCGAGCTGTGTGGTCTTTGGCATGCCCAAGGAAGCCATCGCCGCCGGGGTGGTGGATGTGATCATCCCACTGGATGCAATCGCCGGTGAAATTCGCAAAACAGTGCAAGGGCTTATCCCACCTCCGGCATTCGGCGCTGCCCGATGAAAATCCTCCCGGATGAATTTAAGGTGTTTTCGCAATATATTCGGACGCTTTGTGGGGTGATTCTGGATGATTCGAAAGCCTATCTGATCGAAACCCGTTTGAGCGGTTTGGCACAAGATAATGGTTGTAGTACCTTTAGTGAACTGTATTACAAATCCCGTTCTGATTTATCGAAAGCGTTGCCGCGCCAGATTATTGACGCAATTACCACTAACGAAACGCTCTTCTTCCGCGATATCGCGCCCTTTGAAATGTTACAACACAAAATCCTGCCAGATTTGATTGATCGCCGCAGAAGTAGATATTCGGCTGGAACACCCATCCCGATTCGGATATGGAGCGCAGCCTGCTCCACCGGACAGGAAGTGTACAGTATCGGCATTATTTTGAAGGAATTATCAGGAAATTCTTTGCCATTTAATATTCGTCTGTTGGGAACAGATATCTCCAACCGGGCGGTTGCCCAGGCCAGCCGCGGCATCTATAACAAAATTGAAATTGAACGTGGTCTGCCTGGTGGAAAATTGGAACGCTATTTTTCTGCAATTGATACAGGGTGGAAGATAAAAGATGAAATTCGCGCAATGGCGTCTTTTTCCAGCATCAATCTTTTAGAAGAATTTTCCAATCTAGGCAAGTTTGATATTATTTTTTGCCGCAACGTCGCGATATACTTTGACGAAAAGGATAAAATCAGTTTGTTTAACCGTCTGGCGCGGATGTTAGAGCCAGACGGCTACCTGGTAATTGGCTCGACAGAGTCGATCAGTGGTATTTGTCCGGTATTTGAATCGCAGCGGCACATGCGATCCGTATATTACCAGTTGGGGAATGGATAATGGTAAGGGTAGTGGTGGTCAGGGGAACTTGTCTGCTAGTAGATTACAATGCCTGACTGAAGTCCCTGAACATCCCTCTCCAGGATTTCTGGACGGAAAAGTTTTTCTGTAGAATGGGTTGATCGCCCAATGGATTACTTCCCTCCAGGGCAAGATTGTATTTATTAAATAAGTGCGATCAACCCATCGAACAAAAGTTAACATGAGTCACGACTAAGTCTGTCCATTCCACTCTCTGGTGCCTGAGCCCGTCTACTCTCCGGTGGCCAAATCCGGCCCTCTTCCGCTGGCTGACCGAAGGTGTCGAAGCCACACACAGCTTTCGACAGGCTCAGGCACAGGAGTTGTGGTAATCAGCCACGGAATTGTGATGGCTGAGCCTGTCCCCCCTCCGCTGGCCAAATCCAAATTAATATGTAGGGGTGAAGCAATCGGGCGAGACCCAAGGGAGCAAAATACCATAATTTCCGACTGCTTCGCCCGACCATCGTGATCAATCCAGTGTGCGAATAAAGTAGACGGTGAAATAATCAAAACCCCTGCAACCTGACCCGAGCCCGATGTTTGAGCCATTCCACTCTCAGGTGCCTGAATAATTTCAAAATAGATTATTATTAACTTGTTTTTATCCAAATTAGATTGAGAAAACGATTTTTGCTTTATGCGCCTAAAAAATATATTATCTATTCCGCTGCATCCTCAACGGTTATTTTTATCTTTCGGGTTAAGTCTCTGCCTTACCTATTGGATCAAAGACCCTATATCCACATTCATTTTGTTGGGGAAATCTCTCTCTGGTAGAAATCCTGTATTGCAATTATCCTTCATATTTATCCTTGCATTAATAATTTTTAGTTTGTTGTATTTTATTCTTGGTAAACTGCTGGATTGGCTAATTCATAATTATCTATTTTCAGCAAGCATTATTTCCTTAATCCCGCTGATTGCCTATTCCATAATAGGTTCTTGCAGCCGCTTTGTCGCTGATGATTTTAGCTCTGCCACACTGGCCGTCTCTAAAGGGGTATTCGGCGCAACCTGGGATTGGTATATCCATTGGAGCGGCCGTTTTTCCGCCAGTTTTTTTGACAGCCTGGTCGGTTATATCGGTCCGGGCATCGCGCCTTATATCACAGGATCAGCCATATTAATTTGGCTGATCGCATTGATGTCTGTCACCCGTCATTTTTTTCAGTCCAAATCGAAATTAAACCGTTTTGCTTTTTCGCTGCTTTTTTCAGCCTGGATACTGATCACCACTTTTGAAGTCACCCCTCTGCTCAGTCAATCCTTGTACTGGGGCCAAGGGATGCGATCTGTAATTTTGCCCTTAATCCTGGCGACCATTTTAGTTTCCATTCTATATTACCTGATTCGAATAAAGGGGATTTCACCCGCTATCTGGTTAATACTTGTGGGAGCTATCAGCTTTATTGCCGGCGGGTTTGGAGAAACTTATGTAACCCTCCAAACGAGCGCAACCTTAATAATGCTTCTCATAACATTTATTGATAACCCGCAAGCGTGGCGCAAGAATATCTATCCCGTAATTTTGGTCGGGTTATTCGGTTCTATCTTAGCGATGCTGATCACAATAGCAGCCCCTGGCAACAAAATCAGGCAAGCTGTTTTACCGCCGCCACCAGATTTGTTCAACCTCTTGAAAATATCAGCGATTTCTTTTGGGGAATTCAT
Organism: Leptolinea sp.; assembly: GCA_037143255.1. Taxonomy (GTDB): domain Bacteria; phylum Chloroflexota; class Anaerolineae; order Anaerolineales; family Anaerolineaceae; genus Leptolinea. Next base: position 14,294 of record JBAWYZ010000026.1, read on the forward strand.
TCAATTCCTTGGAAATTCACCAACCCGGCTTGCAAATATTGCGGCGCTTTTCATTTTATCCAGCTTCCTCGGAAGTCGTCAAGAGAATCACTCCAGTCAGATCCTATATCAAAATACCCAGCAACGCATCTCCAGGTTCATCAATAAATCCTATTTTCGGACAATCCTGTTCATTTCAGCAATTTCCCTCATTTTGTTATACGTTTGTTTTATTCCTGCGGCGTATGGCATGTCCACCACGCCACCTGAAAGGACATTGGTGATTCCTACCTTTATCCTGGCAATTAGTACATCAGCTCTGGGATTAATTTCTGGAAGGGTTCTATTTCTTTCTTTATACTCAAAGTGCAAGACATGGTTGCCGCCGCAATACCTCAAATACATGGCGTGGTTAATCTTCTTGCTTTTTTCATTTTATACGCTAAATATTGCGCAAAATATTGTTGCCATCCTACCTGATTACCGGCATTTTGCGAAAGATTTCGACCGCGCGGACGTTATCATTCGCCAGGCCAAGGCAGAGGGGCAGGTATCAGTCATGGTCCCAGAAGTGCATAATCACTTTGGCCTGAGCGACTCCGGCGCCGGAACAACCTTATGGTTGGATGAAGCGGTAAATACCTATTACGGAATTTTGGTCATAGTAAACAAGAATATGAAATAATGGTAAACATGAGCCACGCCTGTGCCTGTCCACTCACCTCCGATTGCCAAATCCAAAATCATTTGTAGGGGCGAAGCAATCGGGCGAGACCCAAGGGAGCAGATTACCATAATTTCCGATTGCTTCGCCCGCATACACGGATTATCCGAACAGGTCTCCGCTAGCTGATCTCTAGTTTTCCGTAGGATGGGTTGATCGCCCAATGGATTACTCCCCTCCAGGGCAAGATTGTAATTATTAAATAAGTGCGATCAACCCATCAAACCATGGCCAACATGACCCATGCCGTGATGGGTAAAACGCACATCAAATTGTTTCTTAATGTTAATAGTAGTGTAGGCTTAGATTAAGCGTTTTATCCATCCTACGAAAATCAAATTTCACCCTTTGGAATTTGGGGGAAGTTTTCCGTAGGATGGGTTGATCGCCCAATGGATTACTCCCCTCCAGGGCAAGA
>JBAWYZ010000027.1:0-15341 GCA_037143255.1 Leptolinea sp.
TCACCCTGCTGGTGATTGACCAGCGCCCGTCACAAATCTATGACGAGGTGATGTCGCAGTTGGGTACGCGCATCTCCGGCTGGTTGGGGGACGATCTGGATATTCAAGCGGTACTTTCCGGTCTAGCCGGCAAGGATTCGCTGCGTGGCATGCTATCCCGGCTGCAGCCGAAGGAAGAGGTGCTATTGCTGGGTTGGGGCGTCCCCATGCCGCTGCCCGTCCGTTCGCGCCGCTATGATGAGCGCTTCTGGCAGGAACTATTGGGCAAGGACAGTGGCAAACCAATTGATGTGGATAAAACCATCAAAGAGATGGGGTTTTAAACATGGATATTATTTTCCAATTGTTGATTTTGCAGAGGAAAACCAAGATTGTGTAGGTTGGATCACAGCCTGACCATCAGTAGTAGGGTTCAATAGAGGGAAGAACTGCATAAGCGCTCAACCGAACTCACTGACCATGAAATAGACGGAGTGGTGTATAACCGGACGGTTTCACCGCAGAACTGATGAAGGGATTCGTGGATTCAATCCTAATTGTGGACAACTGCTACCGACAAACCCCAGCAAGTTTTCAAATGGCAAAAAGCCGAATCTCTTTACGCTAGATAATCGCGCAAATTACGGCTGCGGGTGGGATGGCGCAGTTTACGCAGCGCCTTAGCTTCAATTTGACGGATGCGCTCGCGGGTCACATTGAAATACCGGCTGACTTCTTCCAGGGTATGATCTTTACCATCAATCAGCCCGAAACGTAGTTCCAGCACCTGGCGCTCCCGTTCGGAAAGGGCTGCCAGTGCGCTTTGCACCTGGTCTCGCAGCATTTTGCGGGCGGCCTCATCCATCGGTTCCAGAGCTTCCTCATCCTCGATGAAGTCGCCTAATTGGCTGCTTTCTTCATCACCCACCGGGCGTTCCAGTGAGACCGGCTCTTCGGCTGACTGCAGGATACGCTGCACTTTGGCTGTGGCAGCTACCCAACGCCGCATAATATCCGGGTCAAGCGCGCCGTCACCCCCCAGGAACTTACGGATGGCATCCACGTCTTGCTGTTCAAGTTGGTCTGATTCAAGCACCAGTTCTTCATTGGATGGTTCGTGTCCTAGTTTTTGCACCAGCGAGCGCTGCACCCGCAACAGGCGGGAGATGGCCTCAAAAAGATGCACCGGAATCCGGATAGTGCGGGCATGTTCAGCAATATAGCGGCTGATGGATTGACGAATCCACCAGGTTGCATACGTGCTGAACTTGAAGCCGCGCGTCGAGTCAAATTTATTGACCGCACGCAATAAACCGAGATTGCCTTCCTGGATTAAATCGAGGAAAGCAATACCGCGCCCCAGATAGCGTTTTGCAATACTGACCACCAAGCGCAGATTAGCGCGGATCAGTTGTTGGTTGGCTTCTTCCGCCCGGGCTTTAATCTCTTTCAGTTCATCATTCAGTTCATCTGCTGGCGGTAGGTTTTCCATAAAGAATTCGATGGATGGCATTTGTTTGGTCTCGCGCACCTCATCTAGAAGTTTGGTTGCCAGTTTCGCCGGGGTCAAATTGAGAGTCAAGAACAAGTTAAACGCGTTGCGCGCCAGTCCATCCCATAACAAATCTTTGCCCCACTGGCCATTATTCAAATAGGCTCGCAGGTAAGAAGGCTCGGGGATTTGCCAGGCATGGCGCAATTGTTGCGACTCGGCCAGCACCAGGCTGAGGTCAGGTGGCTCGCCTTTATTCTGTCTGCGCGCATCTTCCACCAGCCGGGTCCAATTGAGGATGACCCGATCAGCCAGACAAATGAATAACTCGCCGCACTCATTTGAACCATCCGGAACACCGACATGCAGTTGCAAAGTTTCCATCAATCGATCAGCTTCCAGCATGGCGGCCAATCGGAATTCGCTATCGCTATCCAGTAATTGAATCTGGCCAATTTCTTTCAGATACAGGCGAACTGGATCTTCGGATAGTTCTACGGCAATAACCGGATCTTCCAGTAATTTTAACGGGTCTTCCAGCACGAACTCAGACCATTCATCCCCGGTTTGTGCCAGGGAAGAATCATCCGGTTCATCCATGATGATGATTTCTTCATCCCCCGGAGGAAGGATGGGGGTGGGCAATCCGTTTGTCGTCCCAGCGCTGCGGGTGCGCCGTCCATTGGCTGGCGGCGCTTCTGTCGGTTTCTTTGCGCGGGTCGCTGGTGTCGCTTCCGGCTTGGAAAGCGGTGTTTCTTTCGGAATTATTGGGCTAGGAGACATAGGTTAACTATACCATAGGAGATTAATTGAAATTTATTTCCGGTTGCAAAGCTTTTTCAAGTCGAAGTCGTTCGCCCGTCAATTCAATCATTTTGCAATTGTATTCCTTCAGCGACTCCCTTTCATCTACCTGCGCATCCTTCCAATCGGCGAGATCGGCTACCAGAAAGCGGATAGTATCGATGGAATCCCGTATCTGAGCCAGGCGCAGCCGATTGATGGTGTCATAAAGATCGTCGTACAATTTGTCTTCTGCAGTATTTTCCAGACTCAGCCCGGAAGATATCCCGTCGATATAGGTACTCAGCAGATCGCTCTTTTTTTCGGTAATGTATTCCTGTACACTGATATCCAGTTGCTTGATCCCATCCACTACCAGCAAAAAGAGTTCTTGGGCCTCGGAAAACTGAAAATCATCGATGCTCAAGGTATGCAGTTTTTTCTGAATCAACTCCCTTTCCACGTCAGTGAAGAGTTCAGGCTTGTGCAGCAGGAGACACAAACAATGATTTTCCAGTGGACGCAGCGGGCTTTTTATTTCCGAAAAAGCAGCTCGTTCCCGGCGTGAAGGTTTGGTACGGCGTCCGATGGTTCTGCGGGGTTGGCCGGTTTCTCCAGTCTGCAATTGCATAAGAGATTCTTCATTGATGTGTAAAAGCACCGCCAGGCGTGATCGGTAGGTATCGCGCTCAATTGGGCTGGCCAGATCTTCAATTAGCGGAATAATTTGACGGGCAATTTCATCCTTGATTTTCGGGTCGTTCAGGTTTCGGCCTGCAGACAGCGTATCCATCACATGCTGCACAATCGGTTTGGCATTCAGGAGAATGGCTTCCCATTCAGACGGGTTGCGCAGCACAACTTCATCGGGGTCCATCCCCTCAGGGATAGCCGTCACGCGCAGGTCAGCCCGTAAACGGGATTCTTCATGCAACAGCCCGCGCGCATCAAAAACCAGATCATCGCCACGGTCCAATGATTTGCGGGCAATCTCCAAACCGCGCATGGTGGCTTTGGCGCCGGCTGCATCGGCATCCAACGCCAGAATCATTTTTCGGGTGAGGCGCTGTAACTGACGCAGTTGATCTTCTGTCAGGGCGGTGCCCATCGGCGATACTGTATTGGCAAAACCGGCCTGGTGTAATAAAATGACATCAAAATAGCCTTCCACAATAACAGCCTGGTCTTTTTCTCGGATGGACTTGCGGGCGTGATCCATGCCGTAGAGCAGGCGGCCTTTATCGAAAAGCGGCGTTTGCGGTGAATTAAGAAATTTAGGGACGTCGATGGGGTCAAGAATACGTGCGCCAAAACCAGCCATGCGTCCCTGAGCGTCCCGAATAGGGATCATAATACGGTTGCGAAAGCGGTCATATACGCGTTCTTTTTCCGGGTTTTCGGAAAGCAAGCCAACTTCTTTCAGATCATCTACGCTGTAACCCCGACCGGTAAAATGCGTCATCAGGGTATCCCAGCCGGCAGGTGCATACCCCAGACCGAAGGCGGTCATTGTCTCAGGCGTCAGACCACGTTTGGTTAAATAATCCAGCGCAGGTTTACCCTGAATATTTTGTGTCAAATAATGCTGATAGAAGTGGGCGGTTTCTTCCAGAAGTTCGCGCAATTTATCCTGATGTTGGTTTTCCTCCTTGCGCTGCGGGGTAAGGGCTTCCAGTTCAACACCTGCTTTGAGGGCTAATAGTTTTAGAGCTTGTGAAAAGTCGCAGCTTTCTCTCTTCATGATGAATTTGAAAATATCTCCGCCTTCATTGCACTGTCCGAAACAACGCCAGGTGCCTGAATCTGGGAAGACCACAAATGCCGGGGTGCGCTTGTTCTCGTGGAAGGGGCAGAATCCGGTGAAGTTCTTGCCGGATTTGCGAAGTTTCACAGTAGGATTCTCGTTGACGAGATCCTCAATATGAATGCGGGATTTGATATCATCTACAGCGGTCATTTGTCAGTCTACCTGTATGGATTTATTTTACAAATGATTCAAAACTCTCAATGTCAACAACGAGATATTATGTGCCTGGCTAATCATCCAAAAAGGTAAAGATAGTGGACTGCTTTATTTTACCGTCCAATTGAATTTGGATACGGAAAGCATACCAGCAGATTCCATAATAATAGTCAATTTCCGTCTGGTGATAAGTTAGTCAGCGGAATAAATTTGAGCGAAATTAGGAAAACTATTTTACTTTCGGAGTTCGATCTTGAAGTGTTAAGTGACATCAGCGAAAATGACCGACGAAATATCATAAAAGATTTGGAAAGCGCGCACCTTGTTGCACTAATTTAATATATTTAAACGGCACTTTGCTTTTTCTTCTTTTCGTGTTTTCAGCGAATTTCGTGGTTATATATTTTGCTTACAAGCAGTTCCTTATTTTCTTTTAGGTGGGTTTGGGATGTTGATTTCCGGTTTGGATGGCAACCCTCCGCCGGCTCCAACCAGTCCGCTAAAGTCTTTTTCCAATCCCGAAAGACCGCTGCGGGCCTGGGGAATATCACCTTTGGCCAAATTACGGGTCACATTATTGATCTGATTGGCCAGCGCGTCTCCGCCCGGCCCGCCAAACTGACGAATACTGCCACTGGCGTTAGCCCCAGCCATGCTGATCCCGGCAAATTCTCCCCCGGATAATTTACCATCCCCGAGGGATGTTTTTATCAGATCGGCATACTGAATGACCTGTTGAAAAGATCCCTGGCGATCGGATGCCAGTTGATCAGGTTGTAAATTTCCAGCCAGATCGGCACGGTTCTCTAATTCAGAAGTCACTTTTTCTTGCCAGCCGTCAGCTTTACCCTGAATTTCTGCTACTTGAGTTTGGATTTGATCGGCCTGTGTCTCTAATTGGGTGATTGTTTCATCTGCCAGCGCTATTCCCTGTTGTATGGAACCATTGATTTCATCCAATATGGAAGCGATTTCGGTTGTGGCGGTGCTCATGGTCGAAAGATCTTCTTCCATTTGCTGCAACAGGACAATGGTTTCCTCTCCCATTTCTGCATACAACGCTAAATATTGATCTGCCAATGCAGTCGCTTCAGCGATGGCTTCTTCCGAAGCAATCACTGCGTCTGTCATCGCCTGGACTTCTTCTGCTGTTACTGTGCTATCCGCTGCAGCGCTTGCCGCGGTGGTTGCACAGGTAGTGGAAGCCGTCATTGCTTCCTCAACCGCTTTGTCAACCATAGCTGCAACTTCCGCTTCTGTAACGGTATCCACATTAATGGGAGTAGGCGTCGGTTTCGGCGGGATAGCGATGACCGTCGCCGAAACTGAACTGCTGATGGTAGATTGCACGGCATTTTGTGCGGAGGTTGTTGCCGCCACCGCAGCATTGACTGTGGCATTAACATCGGGAGTGGAAATGGGAATTGGGGTTTGACTAGCCTGCGGGATGTCTGCTTTTTGTTGCGGCAGCGTGCATCCTGTAATTGAAACTAGCAAGAAGACACTACTAACTACGCCTGCAATAATTCGGTTCATTATTCCTCCAAAAATCGTTTAGGATTTAATTTATTATACAGACATCAATGTAAGAGTTTCATAAAATCTATGTAAAATCGCTGAAAAGTTTTATGCGGTAAAATTGGATTTGTATTTCGAAAGGGCATTTTTATTGTTTGAAATTATCTTTTTAGGAACATCGGCTTCTGCTCCGTCTGCTCGAAGAAACCTGCCATCCCTGGTGATTAAACATGAAGACCAGCGCTTTTTGGTAGATTGTGGAGAAGGAACCCAACGGCAAATTCTTCAGAGCGGAATTGGCTTCAAAAGGCTTAACCGCATCCTTATTACCCACGGCCACCTGGATCATATTCTAGGTCTGGCAGGTCTGCTTTCCACTTACCTGCGCTGGGAGACGATTGATTCGCTTGAAATCTACGGCGGAAAAAGCGCCCTGGACCGCATCCGCGATTTACTGTTCGGCGTTGTGCTGCGCGGAAATTCCGCTCCCATGCCCGTTCAATTCATTCCAGTAACCAGTGGCGTCATATTGGAAGAGGGTGACCTTACGATAACAGCTTTCAATGTGCAGCATCGCGGCCCGGATTGCCTCGGGTTTGTTTTTGAGGAAAAAGGTCATCGTCCGTTTTTGCCTGAAAAAGCAGAGGCGCTTGGGATTCCCCCCGGACCATGGCGGCGTGACCTGGTAGATGGCAAGGAAGTGATTTTGCCGGACGGACGCGTAATTGACCCCAACCTGGTAATGGGGGAATACAAACCTGGCACCCGTTTGGTGGTGATTGGAGATGTGGGCGAAACGGATAGCCTTGTTGAAATCTGTCGTGGGGCGGATGCGCTGGTGATTGAATCAACCTACCTGGATGAAGAAGCAGATATGGCCAAACAGTATTCTCATATGACGGCCAAACGGTCGGCGGATCTAGCAATAAAAGCTGGAATACGAGCGTTATATCTGACCCATGTTTCACGCCGCTATCGGGAAAAGGATGTAATCGCCGAAGCGCAATCCGTGTTTCCTGAAGCTGTTGTCGCACGTGATTTTGATGTTTTTCAAGTAAAACACCCGGAATAACCGGATAGAAAAATAGGAGTTTGAAATATGGAACTAATCATTGATTTCCCTGGTGGAGCCAGAGTAGATGCCCATTTTAATGGCTTTACAGTGGCTACCGATCAACCGTCTGCTGGCGGCGGAGAAAACTCTGCCCCCACACCATTTGCTGTTTTTTTGGCATCCATCGGCACCTGTGCAGGTATCTATGTGCTGGGTTTTTGTAAGCAGCGCTCTTTACCGGTGGAGGGGATTCGGATTATCCAAACAGTTCATACTGACCGGGCCACTGGAATGACCGAAAAAATCGACCTGGAAATTCAGGTTCCGCCATCTTTTCCAGAAAAATACTATGATGCGCTCATTCGTTCTGCAGATCAGTGCAAAGTCAAGAAGACAATGGAATATCCCCCTGTTTTTAATGTGTACACAAAAGTGGTGGGATAAGTTATTAATCTGATGTATTCATAGAATTCTTGTGGCTGCTCAGGAAAAAAAATAATCGACCACGAAATACCCTAAAAACACGAAATAAGAAATGGTGAAATTGCGATGCACCAATTCTAATTTTTCTTTGGAAACATCATATACTCACCCTAATTTATTTGTGTTTTATGCGATTAAATTCTCTTGTTTCGGTTAGCCTTTGCAAAAAAAGATAATAACCGGGTCGGGTTGGTGATTCATTCCTTTACTTGATCGCCATCCCCGATTTTAACTGAGTAAGCACAATATTTTCCGCTTCAGTCAAGGTTTGTCCGCCGGGACCTTTATATCCGCCTTCTTTGCTTAAGCACGCCGTTTTTTCGGCCGCGAAAGCAACCAGATGGCGGTACTGTTTGGCTTCGGCTGAACTGGCGATGGCATCCACCACTCGGGATTGCCATTGAACATTCTGTACCAACCTTCCCGGTTCCTCAACAAACTCCACCTCGCCCGGATCGTATTTCAACTTACCCGCCACCAGTGATTTGAACCCGTCGGCAATATCGCGCACTGCCTGGCTGGTTAGAATTTCTTTGGCTTCATCCAGAGAACCGATAGCGGCGATCACTTCTTTTTCGCCAATCTGAGCGCCGGGTAGACTGGAAGCCCGCAGCATCAGATAACTTGCCCCAAGAATGGGAATGAGAATCGCTTTTAGTTCATCGGAGGGAAATAGTCCCATGGTGATTCCTTTCAAATGAAATACTGATTATTTACACTTGAATCTAAGAATGAAACAATTACCCACCCGCCAAGGGAGGGAAGAAACCCAACTGATCACCTACCTGAAGATGGGTATCCAATTTATCGGGAAGCGAATAGATGTCGCGCCCGTTCAATACCACAACCACATGGGGAAATAATTCTCCCGCACTGGTCATCCAATATTTATTGAGAACAGGATAGTTCTGCAAGACCTCTAGGATAGCCTTGCCGGCTGTCCTCCTTGCGGGTACATCCAGTTGAAATGTCTTTACACCAGCTTCCAACCGGTAGGTGCCAAATAAATTAACCGTGACCATGTCTTGATTATAAATTAGCTGGCACAATATAGGGACTATTTCCAGCATACCCGGAGGGAATGCTGCGTAGCGGCAAATTGAATGCCGGGCTTAGCGTATCTGGCGTCAATACTTCAGCGGGGGTTCCGACTGCCTGAATCCTGCCGCGAACTATTACGGCCACCTGGTCTGCATATCTACCAACCAGATTGAGATCGTGCATCGTCAATATCACCGTTAGCGGGCGGTGTGGTTCAGAAATGTTGCCCTGTTTTACTAAATCGCGAATCAAATCTAACAGTTTGATCTGATAGTGCAAATCTAGATGAGTGGTCGGCTCATCTAATAGCAGCAGGGGGACGTCCTGGGCTAACGCTCGGGCAAGCAAAATACGCTGCTGCTCACCGCCGGAAGTTTCTCCAATGAGCCTGTCAGCCAGATCAATAATTCCAGTGCGTTGAAGCGCTGCTTCGGCCAAATCATGGTCCTTTTTGTCGAAATGGCCAAACCAATTGAGATGAGGGGTGCGTCCCATGAGAACGGTTTCTTTGCAGGTATAAGCCGCAGGTAAGTGCCGGGCTTGCGGAACCACGGCAACCAGCCGGGCGCGTTCCAGAACTTGCAGGCGGGTGAGATCAGTCTGTCCAAAGCGGATTGAACCGCTGGTTAATGGAATTGTTCCGCTTATGGCTCGTAACAGGGTTGTTTTTCCAGCCCCGTTGGGACCAATCACTCCAAGGATAGAGCCTTCTGGTACAGACAGATTGATTTGCTGCAGAATTGATTTTCCGCCTAACTTAATATTCAGATCTTGAATCGTGAACATGATTACCACACATTCTGGCGCCTGGAACGGCGCAATATAAAAAGAAAGAATGGAGCGCCAGCGAGCGCGGTGATGATGCCCACCGGTATTTCCTGTGGGGAGGCCAGTCGGCGAGCCAAAATATCAGCTAACAGCAAAAAGGAAGCCCCGCACAAGATGGATAACGGGATAAGTTTGCGGTAATCTGGTCCCCAGATCATGCGCACCAGGTGCGGGATAATTAATCCAACAAACCCGATTATCCCGCTGAAAGAAACGGCTGCGGCAGCCGCCAGGGTAGCCGCAACAACAACAATCAACCGGATGCGTTGGACATCCAGTCCTAATTGTTGCGCCTGTTCTTCACCAAATTGAAGCACATTCAGCGCGTGTCCGCTGGTCAGCAGCACACCCAGTCCGATAATCGCATAAGGAAGCATGGCCAGCACTGGTTGCCACCCGCTCATGGATGCGCCACCTAAAAGCCAGGCGAGCGCACGATGCAATTCAATGGTGGAATACAACATCAGATAGGAAGTAAGCGCTGTTGCGAAGCTGGAGACAGCCACACCGGCTAGAATCAAATTCGTAGATGGCAAGCTGCTACCGATTTTCGCCAAACGGTAAGCAATCCATACAGTAACCCCTGCCCCCGCAAATGATGCCAGGGGGATAAGAAACATGCTGTTTACCTGCACCGGCCAGTGGATGCTCATTGCGATCACTGCACCCAGACCAGCTCCTGAAGCTACGCCGATTAAATATGGATCAGCCAGGGGGTTGCGGAATAAACCCTGGTACGCCCCGCCACTGCCGGCTAACGCAGCTCCGGTGAGGGCAACCAGAAAAGTGCGCGGCAGTCGTAATGAATATAAAATCGTTGCCAATGGCTGCAGATTTTCGGTAAGTACCTGTCCGTTGGCGCTTGACCGGATGATATCCCAAAGTGTTGCCAGCGGAATTGCAACACTACCGATGGTTATCGAAAGGATAAGGCATCCGGCCAGCAGGGAACTAACGATTAGAAACGGCGATAATCTATGCACTTTACTCGAAAAGTTCCGGATGAATGGCTTTGGCAAGCGCTTCCAACCCATCTACCAACCGCGGACCAGGACGACTAGCCAGGTTGTCTTCATAAGGTAGTACGCGATTCGTTTGCACAGCTTTGATAGCATTCCAGCCGGGACGACTGGAAACTTGCTCGACGGTTGTGCCAAAATTATGGTCGCCCAGAAGGATGAGGTCCGGGTTCTGCACGATCAATTCTTCCTGGCTAATTTGTGACCATTGAATAGGCAGGTTGGCTCCGGCATTCGCGCCGCCGGCCTGCTTGATCATCGTATCTATAAAGGAGCCGGGGCCGATTGTCCAGGGCTTAGCCGGGTCGGTACCATCCACCTCGTAGAAGACTATAGGTTTAGTAGTTACTGCAGCAATTTTTTGATTTACAGCATCTTCCCGAATTTTGAGGGAATTAACCAATCCGACAACTTCTTTCTCATGGCCGGTTAATTTCCCAACGATCTCCAGGTTGGTGTAAAGGCCGGCAATATTTTTGGGATTATTGAGATAAAAAACTGTCAATCCAAGTTTTTCAAACTCCGTCACCTGTTCTGGTGTGTTGATCTCTGCGGCCAGGATTAAGTCAGGTTGCAGACTGGTGATCAATTCCATATTGTTGCCGAAAGACGGGCCGCCGATATCTGTCAAAATCTTTGCTTCCGGTGGGTAATCGCTGAAACTGTCGCGTCCAATAATTTGACCGCCCGCGCCAATGGCAAAGAGAATCTCCGTGTTAGACGGGGCCAGCGAGATAATTTTGGTTGCCGGCGAAGTCAGTTTTACTGTGCGGTTTAACCCGTCTATTATCGAAAGCCCTTCAGGGGTTGGCGCCATCGTGGGGGGCGCAGTTGGGCTAGGCTTCAACGTGGGGGCGATTGTTTCAGTAGGCAATATGGGGGTGGCAGTCGGAACTGGGGCAGGGGTGGCGCAGGCAGAAAGGATGAGCGAACAAAGGATGACAGTTAATGGTTTCAAACGAGTGGACTTCATATTTACGTATCTCCGGTTTTACAAAATAAAAAAACCTGCCGAACCGGGCAGGCGAGAGATTTCAAACTGGCTATGTTGCCGGTTCACTCCTCCTATCTGCGAGGTTGCGGTGAACACTTTATGGCAGGCGACCTGGCTTGTCAGAAAATTCTGACTTACAGTTGCGCAACAGCACCGGACTAACCTTTCGGTGTCACCGGTTTCGCATTTCAGCCTGCCCATCCGGGGGTCAGGCATCCATAAAGGTTAAGGTGATTGTATAGTGAGTTGAAGATTTAGTCAATCATCTGGAAATAAGAGCAGTAATTCACAGAATAGCTTGACGAGAATGCCGTGTCAAAAGCCTAACTGATCCTCACCCAAATTCTAAAGTGCGGAATTTAGTTGGTAGTATGGGATCAACGCCAGCCCCAGTATTCATTTATCCATACCAGATTGCCGAAGAGTGGGTACTTGGGGGCAGCAGCCTCCTAAGTCAGATTGAGAACTGCTGAGTAGGTAATCCCTGATATCTGGTATAATTCCCCTCTTGACTGGTCCGATTTGTGGTTCAAAATGACTGCGAATTTGGAGACTTGCGAAAATTAATCTAGGAGATGCAGAAGTCAGATGATTACAAAAGAATTAAAGACCCAACTTATTGACCAGTTTCACCAGCACGAAGGTGATACTGGCTCGGCCGAAGTGCAAATTGCGATACTTTCCAAGCGCATTGCGCAACTTACCGAGCACCTGCGTAGTAACAAGCAGGATCATTCCTCCCGACGCGGATTGTTGAAAATGGTCGGCCATCGCCGCCGTTTACTGGCGTACTTGCGCCGAAAAGACTTCAACCGGTATATTTCAATCACCGAGAAGTTAAACATCCGCCAGAAGTAATGTTCAAACGAGTGCAGGTAAGAAGTTAAATTGCCTGCACTCAATAACCCTTTTTAGGCCCGTCGGTTGGGAATTGAAATTCGTTGAGGACCCGCTCCTCCCCGGCTTTCAGTCCCTAACAGGTGGGAAAAGGAATAAAAAATGGCACCAATTGTAAAGCAGTACACCGCCAATGTAGGCGGTAAGTCCGTTGTCTTTGAGACCGGAAAACTGGCCGCCCAGGCCGGCGGAGCCGTCACCGTTCGGTTAGACGATTCCATGATTTTCGCCGCCGCTACAATGGGGACGAAACCAAGGGAAGGGCAGGACTTCTTCCCCCTAACTGTTGAATATGAAGAACGTATGTATGCCGGTGGACGCATCCCCGGTTCTTTCTTCCGGCGCGAGGGACGACCCAGCCAGGAGGCTATTCTGGTAGCCCGCTTGACCGACCGTCCTCTGCGCCCGTTGTTTGAACAATCCATGCGCAATGAAGTGCAAGTGATCCTGTTTACCATCTCCGCTGATACAGACAATCCACTCGATATTTTGGCAATCAATGCAGCTTCGGCCGCTTTGATGATCTCGGATATCCCATGGGCTGGTCCGGTCGGCGCTGTCCGGGTAGGTCGGGTAGACGGCAAATTTGTTGCCAACCCTACTTATTCCGAATTGGAAAAATCTGATCTGGACTTGCGCATCGCCGGTACCCGGGATGCCATCCTGATGGTGGAATGTGGCTCCGATGAAGTATCGGAAAAAGATATGGTTGAAGCGCTCAGTTTTGGTCATAAATCATTGCAAGCATTGGTTGATATCCAATTGCAAATGGCTGCGGAAATCGGCAAACCCAAACGCACGGTTCAGCTCTTCCCGCTGGAAACTGCTATTGTGGATGATGTTTTCAAAAAAGTTGCTGCGTCGTTAAATAGCGCTTTAGATGCCCCGCATAGCAAAGCAGAGTTGAATGCGGCCGTCGAAAAACTGGAAGCTGATCTGGTTGCCGAAGCGGGTGAAGATGCAGATAAGTCCAAGAAGTTCAAGGAAGCATTTGAGGAAGTTTACAAACGGGTTGTGCGCGAACGCATTTTGAAATTTGGGAAGCGCCCTGATGGACGCGCCACTACCGAAATCCGCCCTATTTGGTGCGAGGTGGGCATCAGCCCACGGGCACATGGTTCTGGGCTATTCACCCGTGGTGAAACCCAGGTCTTGACCATGGCTACCCTTGGTACACCAAAAGAAGCCCAGGAATTGGACAATCTTTCCCCGATTGATTCGAAACGTTACATGCACCATTACAATTTCCCGCCATATTCCACTGGCGAGGTGAAAATGTTGCGTGGGCAGTCACGCCGAGAAATTGGGCATGGCGCTTTAGCAGAACGGGCATTAGTGCCAGTCCTGCCAGTTGATGAAACTTTCCCATACACATTACGGCTGGTTTCCGAAGTTTTAGCTTCCAATGGGTCATCCTCCATGGCTTCCGTCTGCGGTTCTACTCTGGCACTCATGGATACCGGGGTGCCAATCAAGGCCCCTGTGGCCGGTGTTGCTATGGGTCTCATCAAAGAAGGCAGCGATTATGCCATTTTGACGGATATTCAGGGATTGGAAGATCACCTGGGTGATATGGACTTCAAAGTGGCCGGAACTGAAGCAGGCATTACTGCTCTCCAGATGGATATCAAGATTTCAGGAATTACACCTGAAATTATGGCCGGCGCTATGGAACAGGCCCGCATTGCCCGCTTGTTCATTATTGGCAAAATCACCGAGGTTATTGCGGAGCCACGAAAAGAATTAAAACCCCATGCTCCCCGCATCACCGTTTTGAAAGTGCCTGTGGATAAAATCGGGGCCATCATTGGGCCAGGCGGGAAGAATATCCGGAGCCTGCAGGAAGAAACTGGTACCAAAATTGATATTGCTGATGATGGTACTGTATACATAGCAGCTATCGATGGGGTCGGCGAAAAAGCTGCCCGCGAACGGATTGAAGGTCTGACTGAATCCCCTGAACTTGGCCGTATCTACACCGGCAAAGTAGTGCGCATCGCCGATTTTGGCGCCTTTGTGCAGATTATGCCAGGCTTGGATGGAATGTGTCATATCAGCCAGCTTGATTCAGAGCGGGTGAACAAAGTTGAGGATGTTGTCCAGATGGGTGATGAACTCACTGTTATGGTGACTGGTATCGACCCAACGGGCAAAATTCGTCTCTCCCGTCAGGCTGTTTTGGAAGGCTGGACGGTTGAAGAGGCCGCTGAGCATGACCGTAAAGGTCGTCCTAGCGGAGACCGTGGCGGCGGACGCCCCGGCGGCGGAGGGCGCTCCTCTTACGGAGGCGATCGCGGTTCCTCTCGCAGATAAGTGAATAATCAGGAACTCTCCCAGAAATATAGGGAGAGTTCCTTTTTAAGAAATTTCCAATCCTTTGAGAAATCTGGGCGGTAGGAGTATTCCGAAGATTAACCAGATTGTGTAAAAAAGATACAGGCCGGTCGATGAAGCTGCTGCCAGTGGGCCAAAACGACTAAGTACAAAAACTAGCCAAGATAATAAAACAAGAAATATCCAGGCGATGGCGGCCTTTCTCGAATGCTTGCGAGCCAATTGCACAATCCATATAATCACTGGGATCAGGAAAGTCAATTGTTCGTAGGAATTGCCGTGCGGGTGAAAGAAAAAAGTGATAAAACCTCCAAATGCAAGGATTGAAAGTGCAGAGAATTCCCCTTTATGCCATTTATGTAAAAGAACACCCAAAATCCCCATTAGGATAAAAAAACATATCAGATATGCGTGAGCGAAATACTGGGAAGGAAGGAAACTCTCCAGTAGCGGGGTGATCGAGATTTTTCCACCGGTATAAGATGGGTAACGTATCACCCTATTGGTCCAACCAGTTATCCAATTCGGGACTATAAGAAAACTGATTGCCAGAAATGCGCCGAGTCCGCCTGCAAAACCGTAGAGAAAACCCCATAGTTGCTTTTGTATAGCCATAAGGAGGGAAAAAAGACAATAAAACCAGATGAATTGCGGTTTGATGGTAACCCAGGCCAGACATATTCCCAGAATAATCTGACCTGCTTTGTTATCAGGGGTTAAATGGGGGAGTCTACCGATTAGCAAAAATAGCAGGCTGATAATCAGGATATCAAAATTGCCCAGCAGAAACCCAAAAAAGATAGGGTAAAAAGTCAAAAGAGATGCCATCAGCCAGGGGGGAGTTTGAAAAAAAGCAAATGCAAAGGCCAAGCATAGAATCAGCAAACCGAAAGCCATCCACGCTGCCTGTGCCATTGGGAAAGGAAAGGAAACCAGCGGAAGGACAGGTATCAATG
>JBAWYZ010000028.1:0-15213 GCA_037143255.1 Leptolinea sp.
ATCAATTTTTTGAGCTCCATGATTTTGATGAAATCAAATGCAAAGCAGGATTATTAATGGCATTTAGGAATTTCATTTTGCTGCACATTCCTCACAAAATTTAGATAATATTATTTTATGGGACTGACCTAGCGGGCGTACAATAATAGATATTGGCCAACTTTATACTTAATAGGTAAAACAGGTCGTATCCGATATACACATATAGGTGAAGGAAACTACCAAAAAACTGAAGAAGCTATTCAATCCTTACTGGTAGAAAAATGAAACGTTCTGAGAGGAGAATACAATGAAAAAAAGTTGGAATGACCCATCCATAAAATCATCGGATATTACACCAGAGGAAATTTATAAACGCCGTCGGGAATTTTTGAAATTAGGCGCCGTTGCATTAGGTGGCGCAACTCTGGCTGCCTGTGGGGTAAATCAACAAGCCAAACTTACCGAACTTCCGGCAGGCAACTTAAAAGCGACAACGCTTGTAGTAAAAAATTCAACCGATGAGATGGGAGGCGCTCTTACCAGTTTTGAAGACGTTACCCATTACAATAATTTCTACGAATTCTCTTTGAGTAAAGAAAATGTAGCCAATGTGGCTACTCAATTTAAAGCACAACCTTGGCAGTTGGAAGTGGGTGGATTTGTCCGTAACCCAAAGACATTCGGTTTAGAAGATATTAATAATAAGTTTCCCCGGGAAGAGCGTGTTTACAGAATGCGCTGCGTGGAAGGCTGGTCGATGGTCATTCCCTGGTTGGGTTTTCCTCTGGCCAATATATTGAAAGAGGTTGAACCAACCAGCGATGCTAAATATGTACGCTTTGTCTCCGTTTTACGACCGGATGAAATGCCCGGGCAACGGGATACTAGTTACCCCTGGCCTTACGAGGAAGGACTACGGTTGGATGAAGCCATGAATGATTTAACAATTCTTTCAACTGGATTATACGGGACTGAATTGCCGAATCAGAACGGTGCCCCGATTAGGCTGGTTGTTCCCTGGAAATACGGATTTAAAAGTATCAAAAGTATTGTAAAGATTGAACTAATCAGTGAACAGCCGCAAACATTATGGTCCATGGTAGGACCGAACGAGTACGGATTTTACTCAAATGTCAACCCCAACAAACCGCATCCACGCTGGGACCAGGATACAGAACGGCGTATTGGAGAATCAAAACGACGTAAAACTGAAATGTTTAATGGATACGAAAAACAGGTTGCATCTCTATATGCGGGTATGGATTTGATTGAAAACTATTAACCCAATGATTAAATTTACCTTTCCTACCCGGCCAGCTGACCGGTTGCGATATTCGGTACATATTGCGGCATGGATTCCAGCCATTCTTCTGGTTTATAACGCCCTAACCGACAACTTGACTGCAAATCCGATTCAGGCAGCCACCCAGAGAACAGGGTTAATAGCAATTACTCTACTAGGATTATCGCTAGCCTGCACACCAATCAACCTGGTTTTTCACTGGAGAATTATTCTCCCCTTGAGGCGCACTCTGGGATTGTATGCGTTTTTTTACGCACTCGTTCACATGGTGATATTTACTGTTATTGATTATGGGCTGGATTTTAATCTGATCCTTGGAAGTATCCTGAAAAAGCCTTATATTATTGTAGGAGCGTCTGGTTTCGTTATCCTGCTTTTATTGGCAGCAACATCATTCCAATGGTGGATGAAAAAATTAGGCAAGAATTGGAAGCGACTCCATTCGCTGGTTTATCTGGCTGCGCTTGGTTTAGGGTTGCATTTCGCCTGGGCGCTGAAAGGTGATATCTTCCGGTTTTCTGGCGATGTTTTCTGGCCGGTTGTATATTTTGTATTGATCACATTATTCCTGATTCTGCGGTTGCCCGTTGTGAAAAAGTTGATCCAGAAACAAACCGCATAGCCGGTTCGCCGCATCATACATATTCCTCCGATAGAGAAAAGCAAAACTTGAACGAACCGACCATTTTAATAGTTGAAAACGAACCAAATATTGCCGAGTTCATCATTCTATCCCTGAACCGGGCTGGTTATCAACCGGAATAATTTCAAATGGGAAAAAACCCTGGCCAGGCGGTAATCGAGGAGAGCCGAGATTGGGCTGACCATAAAAAAGGAATCATGGAAGTCCATCGGGGTAACAAAAAGACGCCCTTTTGGGTGTCTTTTTGTATTTTTAGTTTTTTGGAATTTATTAAGGAATTGGGTTTTCATCATCATTAGGTACGGGAGTTTTGCCGTACCACGGGTCCCAGGGGTGTGAGTCCTGCCGCAATGGGCAGCGTAACGTTGTAGCCTTGGAGAGAACACCAGCCAAGCAGATTTTCGGTCGCCAGGGAACATTTAAATGAACCGGATTATTCCATAATTCAGTCCCGGATTGATCTTTGACAATGAATTTATAGGTGTATTCCCAGAAAACCATTTTTGATAAATATGCATTTTTTGTGTACATAACCGCGGCCGTAGGTTTATCAGTCGCCGGAGTGAGAGGCAAAGTAAAGATAGGCTTCTTTTGCAGCCAGTCATAAATTTCCACCGTCAAGCCTTCAGGGGCCTTCTGGTTGAATTCAAAGACATAATTGCAAGAGTAGTTGGGGATGGCAACTTCGGGCACACCATCCACTACGGTGGAAGCTCTTGCGCCAACCGGCATGATAGCCTGTCCCACGCCAGACGGTGGAGCGGTAGTTTGCCCATCTGGATAGCACCAGACAGAAAAGCCGTTCTCAATCATTGCCAGTGCAGGAATGGCTGTCGGGCTGGGCAATGATGTTGCTGTCACTGTCGGTTCAGCGGTGGCAGTAGGGGGAATAATAGTCTGAGTAGGTTCTGCTGTCGCTATTTCGGTTGCAACTTCAACCTGGGTAGGAGCTGGCGCTGGTGAAGCGCCAGTTTTTGGCAGGGAAAAAGCCAATATTACGCCGATCAGGATAGCCAGGCCGATCAGTCCCAGCACAACGGTTAGTGTTTTATTTGTGGATGTTTTTTCTGCCATATTTGTCTCTCAAAGAGTAGGATTACCTTTTTAGGGCATCCGCGATTATACACCCCACATGGGCTTATCTGGGGTCAGATATCCCAAGTTATTCGAAGGGGTAGGGTGGGATCGCCTTTGATCCCACCACACACCGAGTTTATAATAACCATACCAGATTACCGAATATCCAGAGAACCGGGCGGAGTCTTTTTTTTCACCGGTATGCTCGCTTGGGTGTCTACCCAGTCGATTGGGGCGGAATGGTAGAGATCGCATTAAAAGACATGATTCGAGGTGAATAATGTTGTGGTGGGATCACCCCAAACAGACTGGGGCAGGCAAGCGATCCCACCCTACGGGCTACAAAAAAATCACCCCGGCCGCATCCATCGGTCGGGATGATTAGATCTCCGCCTGTTGGGGGAGAAAAAGAATTAAAAAGTTAGCCTATTTCGCACGCATTCGATTGTTCTTTGGATTGTGTTCAAGTTCGCAAAGGCCCAACTCTTCCATAAGCGGAGGAAGATAAACACCAAAGCGTCCTCTCAATCCTTTTTTTAGTCCATACCATCCCCCGATGGGGTTTTTGGGGGAACGCCCCCACGCCTCAACGGTGCCGTCCTTTACTGGTTTTTGCTCATCAGCGCCGCCAAGCTCCACCCAATCCCCAACGACTTTGAGCATCGCATACAAATCTTCGATACACCGGGCATCGTATAAAAGGACAGTTTTACCAACTGTGCATACGATGACCCGCACACCATCTTTATCATCCATATACATCGTGTACTCAGCCGTTTCTGGAGGTGTCTTGAGCATCCATGGATTTGCCTTAGTTCGATCGAGTGATGTCATTTTATTCCTTTCTATTAATTGAGAGAAGGTTCTGAAACAGCCTTATGAATTCGAACATAATGATAATGCGTAGATTTATTTGCTCAAGAGTGCTGTCTGCAGACAACCTATGCATTATTGTGACTAGATTATCCTTCTTAATTGGATAACCTTCAAGATGGGCCTTCCAACTATATACAAAAGTTTTATCCGTTCAACGCTCGCAAAATCGTCCCGGAGCGAAGAAGGTCATATTCTTTCCCGCTTGAAAGGTATTAATAACTTCCAAGGATAAATAGCGCTTGCCATTGAGGCCATAATTTGCCTGACCGGATTGCTTTGAGATTTCCAAACTTCCATGATTAACCCTATTCCTGGTTCTTATCGCGGTCAATTCGAAAGACCAATTATTTGCCCAAGAATCAGGTTCAGCAGTGCAGCATGTTCCTGAACATGTCGCACATTATGTAACAATACCTTTTCAAAGGTGACTTCATCGCTTGTTTCGCAACTTAGGCTAGTACCAGAGCATACGGTTGAATGATTGCCAAACCGCTCTAAAACATTTAATTAGCCTTCAAGAAGCTTTTTTTTTCGTCAAGTACCATTTTCCAGTTTTGTTCGGAATGATTAGCTTATTCCTGCGAGTCATTGTTGTCCTGGGTAATAGTCAACTTTGTTCCTTCTCCTTCAGACGATAATTCATAGCTCACAGTTTTGAAATATTCAGGGATGTCAGGCAAACCTGATAAGGAACTCCAATAAGGGGTAGGGTGGGATCGCCTTTGATCCCACCCTACTGGCTAATATACTCCCTGGTTATTTGCCCAAATGATAGGGTACGTCAATAATGATGCGTTGCAAGCCGCTCTGGTGACGTTTGTATAACAACGCTTTCTTAATCTCTTCAGCAGATTGGTTATGTAAGATTTCTTGCCAACTCGAACCAGGAATCAGTTCTGGAAGGATTAATACTGCATGGCGACCATCATTATGATCCAGGTCAGTTTGGTCCAGGAATGAAAGCAGTGGTTCCACCAAAGAGCGGAAAGGTGAAGGGACAACTACAAACTTGATATCGGGGAACCAGACATTCCACTGCCGGTGTAATTCCTCTTCATCTGGACCCGGATCGATGTCGATGAAAACCGCAGTCACCCGATCCGAGATGGATCGAGCAAAATTAACCGCATCCACCATGCCGCGATGCACACCAGATACGGTTATTACCACCCGTGGGTTTGGCAAGGGGCGCAGCGAAGGTGGCAGCCCATGTAAAGAAAGCTCCTCTGAGACATGCTGGTAATGAGCACGGATTTTGAGAAACATGAACACCAATCCGGGAATCACAATAATAGAGATCCATGCGCCTCCTAGAAACTTGCTCACCCCAATAACAAGCAAGCTTACCGCTGTGACAAATGCGCCCAATCCATTGATAGCTGCTTTGATCTGCCAACCATTTTCTTTTAATCGAACCCAGTGGATTACCATGCCGGCTTGAGAGAGAGTAAAAGCGGTGAATGCGCCCACTGCAAAAAGTGGAACCAGGGCATGCGAGTCGCCATTGAAGGCAATAATCAAGACGGCCGTAAGTATCATAAGCAGCGAGATGCCGTTATGAAACACCAGGCGGTCACCAACATTAAAGAGTTGGCGCGGCATAAATTTATCCTGTGCAAGGATGGCTGTCACCCTGGGAAAACCTGCGAAACTGGTATTCGCTGCCACAGCGAGAACGGCCAGGGTTGTAAATTGCACCAGATAATAAAAAATCCCGCTTCCAACCACCCGGCGTGTCAGCGCGGATAAAATCGTTTCCTGCGGGCCGGGCCACACGCCGAAGAATTGGGTTAAGCCTATACTGCCTAAGAAGAGAAAAGCCATCAGGAAAGCCATAATAATTAACGTCTTTCGGGCGTTATTCCACTCCGGTGGCTGAAAGGCGGTTACCCCATTGCTAATGGCCTCAATGCCGGTAAGCGCCGTGCAGCCTGCCGAAAAGGCGTGTAAGATCAATAACAGGGTGAGTGGTTCCATCGGGGGCGCTGATATTGCGGTAGAAGGCGTTGGGGTACCCTGTATTATCGCCTGAAATATGCCGTATAACAGCATCCCAATAAACGAAAACAGAAACAGGTACACCGGGATGGCCATGAAAGTGCCAGATTCTTTTTGGCCGCGCAAATTTAGCAGGCCAATCACCAGCAATATTCCAAGCGCTATCCAGACTCGATATTGCCACAACTCCGGGAAGGCTGAGGCAATGGCGGCTACCCCGGCTGTCAAACTGACTGCGGCGGTCAGGATATAATCCAAAATCAACGCGCCGCCTGCCACTAAACCAGGCATCGTTCCTAAATTCTCGCGTGCAACGACATAAGAGCCGCCACCCGAAGGATACCCCCGGATTGTCTGCGCATAGGATAATGCGACAATACAAAGTAGAATGGTGATTGCTAGAGCAATCGGAAACTGCAGGGACAACCCGGCTGACCCGGCCAGCACCAGCCCCAGAAATATTTCCTGATTGGCATACGCAAGAGAAGAAAGCGCATCCGGGGAAAAGGCAGCCAGGGCTCTAATCTTATTGAGTCGTTTTTCAAACATCATCTGACTTGGCAGTGGCACACCGATGAAGAAGTATTTGAGTTTATGGAGCATACAGATCTCCTAAAAATCTATGAGAAGAACAGGCGGGTTTGTTCAGAGGGGCGATTTCAATTAACCAAAAATACCAAAACATTTTGTAGATTCAAATCTCACTTTAATGATAAGGTAACCGATATTCTAATTGCAAGTATCACTTTAGTGAATTAGCTCAGTAAGCATTTCAGCCTAATTTGGCCCAAGTCCCAAAAACCAAACTGGCTAGGAAAAAATCAAGAAGCAGGTCATCCAGACAACGCCGCTGCAGATTCCGTTGTAGATTAAAGATCTCAGGACGAGTATTAGAAAAGAATTCAACCACAATCTGATTATAGCATTTCCCCAAATTAATTTTCCTGCAACGACTGCTTAAGAGTGATTTATCTTCAAAGAAAAGGTGATTTCTGGTTACTGCTCAAGCACAAATTACACAAAAATCAAAACGCTTATGATAATAAATCCGATTGGCTCTCTCCATCCAACTTCTTCCATGTACTTCGTGGAACTACTTGCTAGTTTTCAAGAATTTTTACTGAGCAATTTCGATTTCAGTTATAAAACCCGCCGCGGATTTCCTGATCCGCCAAGATTAATCTTTTCAGGGCGCTCTGTCCACACCCCGGCTTGTTTGGCATTACACTTTGGACAGGTTCCCAGAGCGGTGATCTTGTATTCACGGATCATATATCCCCGTCTATGTATTAGACGGGAGCTGCAGGCCGGGCAGTAGGTATCTTCAAACGAGCGAACTTGCCCCGGCAAATTACCGGCATACACATAATGTAAGCCGGCTTCCTGACCGATTTCGACTGCCCGGGTGAGAGATTCGACAGATGTGGGCGACCGGTCTAGCATGTGATAATCTGGGTGAAAAGCGGTCACATGCCAGGGTATATCGTTGGAGATGGAAGTAATAAACCGGGCAGCATCCCACAATTCTTCATTGGAATCGTTGTAATCCGGGATAACCAATGTAACTATTTCCACCCAAAAGCCCATTTCATGCGCAAGTTTTATTGTATCCAGTACATTCTGCAGTTTCCCCCCCAGATCGCGATAATTTTTTTGCTGCATCGATTTTAAATCTATTTTATATCCGCTCAAGAACGGCTGTAAGGCAAGCAATGCTTCGGGGGTTGCATTACCGTTAGACACAAACACACACTTTATGCCAGCATGTACTGCAAGTTTAAATATCTCAATTGCCCATTCGGTCGTAATCAGTGGTTCATTATAGGAAGAAGCAATTACCTGCGCCCCGGATTGCAATGCCATTTGCACCAATTGTTCTGGTTCTACCCGTTGGATGCTGCCGATTGCGTTGCTTGCCCGGTCATCCTGTAGAACCTGGCTGGAAGGCCAATTCTGACAGAAATCGCAGTGAAAATCACAGCCCAGCATGCCAAAGGTAAGCGCATCGCTGCCGGGAAGAAAGTGGAAAAATGGCTTTTTCTCAATTGGGTCAATTTGCGCCCCGGCAATGTAGCCGTGGGGCGCCATCAATATTCCATCCCGGTTGAAGCGTATCTTGCATAACCCTCGTTTACCTGGTTTGATCAGGCAGCGGTGCGCGCAGGCCAAACAGCGTATTGATTCGATTTCTGATTGAACCAAAAAAGCCGGTCTGGTATACCCATCCAAAGTGTCCACCATGGTCGTCATACCATCCATTATAGCCATTCATGCGCACAGTAGTTACCGTGCTGAATATTACTTAACCTACCAGATCATAAACGTCATGCATTAAGTCGGAATTGCGTTTGTACAATTCCTTATATACCTTATGTTACTTGTCGTAAATCTCGTAGGTCGCCAAATTGGGTTCGACCGTGCGAATATCTTTCAGCAAGGAGCTTTCCTTAGGGCGTGCTCAGTTTATGCTGGCACTGCTATCCGCGTTACTTGGCGATTTGGACGATATCGCACAAGATCATAGTTGGTTTGCAGATTCAACCAGAATTCTGGGGTAGTCCCGAAAGCCTCTGCAAACAACCAGGCAGTCTCGGGAGTAATTCCTCGCTTACCACGTACAATTTCGTTAATACGCTGAACTGGCACCCGGATATGTCCTGCAAAAGCCACCTGAGAAAGTCCAAGAGGGTTCAGAAATTCTTCTAGCAAGATCTCTCCAGGATGAGTGGGAATACGGTTTTCTGGAAGCATGGTAACTCCTCTAGTGATAATCTACTAATGCAACATCATGGGCGGCATCATTCCAGCGGAAAGTAATTCGCCATTGATTATTGACGCGAATACTATGGTGGCCAGATAGGTTGCCTTTCAAGACTTCTAAGCGGTTCCCTGGCGGTGAATGCAAGTCTTCAAGGTTGTGAGCAGCGTTAATAACATCCATATTACGAAGGGCAGCCTTAATAATACTCTGTGGAAAATGTCTTACTCGTGCCGTATTTCTGCCGTGATACAAATCTGCCGTGGCGAGGTCGCCAAAAGAACGAATAGCCATAAAAAGATTATACTGCTTTCACGGTATCCATGCAAGCTGCCTAATTTAAATGGAGTTCGTTTTGGTCGAAGAATTTTACTCCTATGTTGCCAAACTCCATTGATCTCAAGACTGCCTTGCAACATGGTCCGATATGTTTTTCACCTTACATCTTAACAGATGACTTATACCAGATCATAAACGTCATGCATCAAGTCAGAATTGCGTTTGTACAATTCCTTATATACCTGGTGATACTTGTCGTAAATCTCGTAGGTCGCCGGATTGGGTTCGACCGTGCGGATGTCTTTCAGCCAATCCTTAACATCTTCGGCTGATTTGAACGCGCCAACACCCATGCCAGCCAGGAAGGCATCACCATAGGATGCGCCAAATGTGACAGCCGGGACCTGCTGTGGAATCTTGCAAATATCGCTGGTAGCTTGCAGCCAAATGGGGTTCTTCGTTCCGCCGCCAACAGCCACAACTTCGCTGATTTTCGCATTCAGCCCCATCATAAAATCGAAGTTGTGCCGCATGCTGTGACCGATACCTTCCACGGCCGCCAGGAACATGTGTCCGCGGGGATGTGAAAGGGTGAGCCCAAAGAACACGCCACGCGCGCGCGGGTCATTAATGGGCGTGCGCTCTCCACTGAAGTAAGGCAAAACCAGCAGCCCTTCGGCGCCAGCAGGAATATCGATAGCTTCTTTGACCAGTTCGCCATAGGCATGGGCGCCGCCAGTAGATTCGGCAGCAACCAGATCTTTTGCCGCCTGATCGCGGAACCAACGGGTGAGGGAACCACTGGTGGCCATTCCAGCGATGGAGCAATAGGTGCCAGGCAGGATATACGGATTGCACCACAATGAGGGGTCAATAACTGGTTTATCAAGAACCAGAATAATTATGATCGTAGAGCCGTACATCATCATTACTTGCCCAGGCTGGGTCACACCCACTGAGACAGCTTCGGAGACGGCATCAACGGCACCGACAATAACCGGAGTACCTTCAGCCAATCCAGTTTCGGCAGCCGCTTTCTTTGTAACCTTGCCGGCAATATCCGGGCTCCAGCCAAGTTCTGGCAATCTACCGATTTCGCAAATTTCTTTCGTCAGCTCATCACTGTATTTGTTTTTCTTCAGGTCATATAACGGCATGGTAAAACCAGCAGTCATATGATCAATCATATAATTCCCGGTCAGGCGGGCGACTAAAAAGCTGGATGCGGTGAGGAATTTATAGGTTTTCTTATAAATATCCGGCTCGTTTTTCTTGAGCCATAGGATTTTAGGGCCTGCCGATTGCGCGGATAAATCCATGCCACTGAAATTGAATATTTTTTCCTTGCCGATTTGTTCAGTAAGTTCGGCCATTTCAGCATAAGCGCGGGTATCAACACCGTACAGAATGCCCATGCGTAACGGGTTGCAATCTTTATCTACGGGGAGAACACAGGCGCCGATGGCGCTGGCGCCCACCCCAATTATTTCATTGGGTTTGATACCGGTGGCATCCATCAGCTTATGGGATAAGGCGCAGAAGTCACCCCACCATACTTTCTCAGGGTCATGCTCAGCCAGACCTTGCCGCGGAATATGAAGCGTATGCGGCACTACCTGAACGGAAACAACCTTACCTTCCATATCGGTGATGACACCTTTGGATTCATACGTGCCTATATCAATCCCGAGCAAATATCCTTTTTCCATGAAAGCATCTCCTTAAAAAAGTTTATGACCTTAAACTGGAATCGCGGTCCAGAATATAGGTGTCGATTATCGCAATTTCTTCCGGCGTCAGTAAGTGGATTGAAGTTGTCTCTTCGATTTGGGACGGCCGGCGAGCGCCGGCGATGGCAGCTGTTACTTCAGGGCGCCGCAATACCCAGGCGATAGCCAACTGTGACAGACTGCATCCCTTTTGCAGTGCAATCAGGCGTAGTTTATCAATGAAAGTCAAGTTGAGGCTGAATTCCGGTTCCTGGAACATGGAGGACCGCGTTCGCCGCCAATCATTAGCAGGAAGATTATTCAAATATTCTTTGGTGAATTTGCCAGACAGCATTCCTGACTCAATTGGGCTATACACGACAACACCAATATTATTTGCTGCACAATAACCCAGTAAATCGGTTTCAATATCACGCCGAAGCATACTATATGGCAACTGGTTGGAAGCCACCGGGAAAATTGGTTGGATGCGTTTTAATTGGGCTTCCGAAAAATTAGAAGCACCCAGGCAGCGGACTTTGCCCTCCTGTACCAGGCGGGCCATTTCACTCCAGGCCTCTTCAATATCTTCCACTGGATCTGGCCAGTGAATTTGCCAAAGGTCAATCACATCAATTTGCAGACGACGCAAACTGGATTCACATTCTTCACGTACGTTCCAACTTTTCAACTGCCCGAAAATTTCACCGGTTTGTTCGTTCCATCCGCGGCCACATTTGGTTGCAACATAGACTGTGTCCCGGCAGTTTTTTATCGCCCGGGCAACTACTTCTTCCGCATGCCCCAGTCCATAACAGGCAGCGGTGTCAATCCAGTTTACTCCGTTCGCAAAAGCCTTATGAATAGTGCGGACGGAATCCACGTCATCCTGTGGCCCCCATCCCCACTCCCAACGGTCTCCGCCAATAATCCAGGTACCGATGCCAACTTCGGAAAACATCAAATCTGTGTAACCGAGTTTTCTCTGATCCATCTGTCACTTACTCCAGGGGAATGCTCTTTATTTTCAGTTTATTATAAATGAAAGGTGTAACTTTTGTTTATTTGAAAAATATTTTCGTGCTAATAGCCACTTATTGACCATTATTAGATTATAGACTAAAGTATTGGGCAGGACAAATTGAAAAGGTTACATTTCAGCAGATAAGATTTCCCACTCTTGAATTTGTTCGTCCAGAGCATCTTGCAGCCGATTAAAGGAAATACCAAGTTCCTGCACTTGCTGCGGATCGCTAGGTGGATTTTCCAACTGGCGGCTAACAATATCCAATTCTTCTTCCAGGCGGGAAATTTCGGATTCTAGTTTCTTCATGTGTTCATTTTGTTTGCGAATTTGGCCGGCAGTTTTTTGTTTAACAGGTTGATCATCTGGTTTCCGCACGGCCGATTTCTTGTCAAAATTATTCTGGGTGGAGTCTGCTTCTTTTTCGCGTCGCCGGAAAATGGAATACTGGCTGTAACTGCCCGGAAACACCTTAAGCAGTCGCTCTTCGGGCAAAACATCCCAAACCTGTGTTGCCAGGGCATCAATCAAATATCGGTCATGAGATACCAACAGAATAGTGCCGTCAAATTCTTGCAAAACAGTTTGCAAGGCATCTTGCGAAACGAGATCAAGATGATTGGTGGGCTCATCCAGCAGCAGCAGATTGGCGCCGCTTAAGGCCAGGCAGGCCAGAGCTAGCCGCCCGCGCTCGCCGCCCGAAAGGTTCGTTACGAGCTTGAAGGCATCATCCCCTGTGAAGAGAAATTTTGCCAGATAGTTGCGCACATCAGCAGGCAACTTCTTCGGAGCAGCCAAATTGATTTCTTCCATCACTGTATTTGCCGGGTGCAACCCCTCATGCGCCTGGGCAAAGTAACCAATTTTCAGGCTGGCGCCCAAAACGGCTTCACCTTCCAGTGGCGGGATTTGCCCCAACATGGTTTTCAGCAGGGTGGTCTTTCCCGCTCCGTTGGGTCCAATCACAGCGGCGCATTCACCACGGAGAAGTACCAGGTTGGGTACGGTAAATAAGGGGCGTCCTTCATCGGCGTACCCAACGGCCAGGTTTTCAGTGCGTAACACCAGTTGGCCGGATCGTTTGGATGAGGTCAATTTAAGCCTTAATGTGTCATTTTCAACCGGACGGTCCAATTTTTTATCTTCCATGAACCGTTCTAATCTTTTTAATCGGCCTTGCGCCTGGCGGGTATTCTGACCAGCCATATTGCGACGGATGTAATCCTGCTCTTTTTGGATAAACTCCTGCTGCGATTCCACTTCTTTAAGTAAGCGTTCGCGGCGTTCTTCCCGCTGTTTCTGATAGGCAGAGTAATTTCCGCGGTAGGATTCAAATCCGTTATCCATTTCCCAAATGGTCTCAGCGACTTGATCTAAAAAGTAGCGGTCATGCGAAATAACCAGCACCGCACCGGAGAAATCTTTTAAGGTATTTTCCAACCATTCCACAGCTTCTATATCCAGGTGATTGGTCGGTTCGTCAAGCAACAGCAAATCGGGCTGACTCAACAGTAGGCGCGCAAGTAATGCCCGGGTACGCTGCCCCCCTGAGAGTTGGGAAAGCGGCCGTTTGGAATCAATTGTTGAAAACCCAAGGCCGGTCAGTGTTTGCCGGATACGGGTTTCATATAAATAACCGCCGGCAACTTCAAATTCATGCTGTAGTTGGCCGTAATTTTCCAACAGACCATCATCTGCATTGGGCTTACTCATGGCTTCTTCTAACCGGTGCAGGTCTTGTTGGCGGTTCAATAATTCGCTAAAAGGCGAAAGACATTCCTGCCACAGGGTATGCTCACCATTCAGATCTGATTCCTGCGGCAGATACCCCAAACGCAGCCCGCGGGCGCGAAAAACCGCTCCGGCAGAGGCATCTTCTTCCCCAATCAAGATACGTAGCAGGGTGGTTTTGCCGACACCATTAGGCCCCACCAATCCGATGCGAGCTTTTTCGGGAAGACTTAAGGTAATGTTTTCAAACAGATTCACAGCGCCGTAGAATTTTGCCAGGCGCTCGGCAGTTAATAAGGGCATGGATGTATTTTAACGGTGAAATGTAAAAAAGGAGATTTGAAACCAAGACCAAAATAATTTCATCCTGGGGAAATCCTTTAATGAAAAACGTAACAAAGTGCAAGTGAAATATTACTCACAAACTCACATGTATCATTTTAACCAATAATCAATGATTTGGATCCAATTTTGAGCATATATTCCAGCCAATTATGCAAAATAATAAAAATCAGTGTTACGTCATCTTTCAATATTCTCTGGCTATTGGGATTTATTTTTAGGCAGCGCCCGCACCTTGAATGGCTTTCATCAACAATTCTTCCGTAATCACAGTTTTGTGGCAATCAATTTCTTCTTCCAGTTTTCCTCGCCGAATAACAAGAATCCGGTCGCAAATAGAAGCCAGTTCGTCCATTTCGGATGAAACAAGTAAGACGCTATCACCTCCAGCAGCAATGCGGTGAATAATGCTGGCTATCTCTTTTTTCGTTTCAATATCCACGCCAACAGTAGGGTCATCCAACATTAATATTTTCGGTTTTGACGCCAGGCTTTTTGCAAAAACCACTTTCTGCTGGTTTCCACCAGAAAGTCTTTGCACAACCTGATGAATATTTGTGGTCTTAATGTTTAATTCCTTAACAAACCGGTTGACGATCAGGTCACCATCACCGTCGCGAATAAAAAGGAATTTGACCAGATATTTCCAGATGGGCAACAATACATTTGTTCGCACTGTTCCACCAAGTACCAGTCCTGTCTTTCGACGATCTTCCGGCACCAAAATTAAGCCTGCTTTAATCGCATCGGCAGGATGTGAAAAATTAATTTTCTCTCCGTCCAATAAAACTTCGCCAGAATTTGGCTGGATGATCCCATAAAAAGATTTCAGGAGTTCAGTTCGACCGCTACCCAATACTCCGGCAATTCCCAGCACTTCGCCGGGATAAAGATTGAAAGAAATGTCTTTGTACTGTTTTGAAGAGGTTAAGTTTTTTACTTCTAATATTGGATGGCCAAAATCAATTTCACGCTTTTCGCGAGCCCCGGTTTTCTCGATTTTCTTACCAATCATAGCTGTGATGATATCTTCAAGGTCGATTTTCTTTACTTCTTCTGCCAGCGCAACAATTCCATCTCGGATCACCGTTACACGATCACAGATTTGCATAACTTCGTTCAAGTGATGCGAGACAAAGATGATCGAAATGCCTTCTTTTATTAACCGCTGGATCAGACTGAAGAGCGAATGAATTTCCACACTGGAAAGAGATGCGGTTGGCTCATCCATAATCAAAATACTGGCATGGCGGCTGATGGCTTTGGCTATTTCTACAATCTGGCGTTCTCCAACTGGCAACTTTAACAACACTGCATCCGGATCAATTTCCACATCCAATTCATTGAATAGCGTATGGCCTTTTTCACGCATACTGTCATCGTTACAGAAAAAACCATTGGTGTCTTCGTGTGCTAGATACAGGTTTTGCAAAACGGTCATACTGGGCACAAGGCTGAATTCCTGAAACACCATGGCAATGCCATGTTTAC
>JBAWYZ010000029.1:0-14906 GCA_037143255.1 Leptolinea sp.
GCGCCTTTGAAACGTATTGCTGAACCCTGGGAAATCGGTGGTGTGGCTGCTTTTCTGGCTTCGCAAGATTCACGTTTTATCACGGGTCAGTCCATCGAGGTGGACGGCGGCCTCATAATGAGCTAATTGCTTATCGCGGAGGATTAAATGACAAAAATGAAAACGGCTGTATTCACTGGCCCTGAAAAAATTGAAATTCAGGAAATCGAACTGCCCCTACTTGGCCATCGTCAAGTGTTGATTAAAGTCAAAGCCTGCGCACTTTGTACCTGGGAACAACGATTCTTCATCGGTTCACAACCTGGCGACTATCCATTTCGGGGAGGGCATGAAGTTTCTGGCATCGTGGTCGAATTGGGACCCGGTGCAATGACCGATGTTAAACCCGGGGATGGCGTAGCGTTAGCGATAAAGACGCGCTGTGGTGGCTGTGAAAACTGCCGCCGGGGAATGGATAATTACTGCGAAAATGAAAGTGATAAACGTTTGCCAGGTCAACCATGGGGTCCGGGCGGGTTAAGCGAGTATGTCATTGCTGATGATTACCAGGTTTACAAAGCGGCTGAGCCGTACGATTTCCCTTCTCTTTCGTTATCCGAACCAGTTGCCTGTGTCATCCGGAGTGTGAACACCCCACCGCTCGAGGAAGGCGACACTGTGGTTGTTCAGGGCGTTGGCGTGATGGGTTTGCTGCATGTGATGATGTTGAGAAT
The DNA here is from genome assembly GCA_037143255.1 of Leptolinea sp. Taxonomy (GTDB): domain Bacteria; phylum Chloroflexota; class Anaerolineae; order Anaerolineales; family Anaerolineaceae; genus Leptolinea. Next base: position 714 of record JBAWYZ010000029.1, read on the forward strand.
GCGAGGAGCGCAAGTTATTGTCAGCGAACCTGATAGTGGCAGACGAGAAAAAGCGCTGGAATACGGAGCCAAAGCCAGCTTTAATCCACTGGAAGAAAACGGCATTGATTTAATAAAAAGTCTAACAAATGGGAAGAACGCAAAGGCAGTTTTCTTTACCGCTGGGGGTGTCCCGGCTATCGAAGCTGGTCTCCCATTATTAGAAAAAGGCGGATGGATGTGCCTATATGGATCAATTCATCCAAAGGGTATGCTTTCCATTGATCCGAATCTGATTCATTACAATGAACTGGTCATATCGGGTAGCTTCACTCACACAAAATCCAGTTTCCGCAAAGCAGTTGCTTTGCTCTCGCAAGGTCAGATCAGTACAGCCCCTTTTATTAGCCAACGAGTAAATTTCAGTGACGTGCAATATGCCTTTGAACGGGCTATCTGCCGGGATACTTATCGCGTGGTGGTAGATTTATAGGGCTAAAAGGTTGATGGATTGCAAAACGAAAAAATGCTATTAGGAATTGACATAGGTACACAGGCTGTCAAAGGCGTTTTGACAAACTTGGATGGCCAAATAGCCAGTCAGGCCAGCATCGAGCGCGGGCCCAATAATCCGCGCCCGGGTTGGGTAGAAATGGATCCCGAACAGGATCTATGGGGAACAGTGATTCAGGTTTTCAAGAAACTATTTGCTGTGTCAGAGGTTTCGCCAGAGTCTGTAAAAGTTGTTGGCATTAGTGGGCTGGTGCCTTGTTTGTGCCCACTTGACGAAGATGGTCGTCCAGTAGGGGCAACGATCCTTTATTCAGATAATCGGGCTTTGGAAGAACTAAATTGGATTAACCAGACCATTGGGTTGCACCTTACTGCTGAAGCGCCAATTCCTAAACTTGTTTGGATTCGCAACCACGAGCCGCAACGTTTTGACAGAATTCGCACGGTAATGTCTGCCCACAATTATGTTGTTTTTCGACTTACGGGCAAAAAGTATATTGATTATGACACTTGCGGAATCATGGGTGGCATTTTTGATAATCGTAAGAAGATTTGGAGGGAAGATATTTGCCAGAAATTAGGCTTGCCATTGAGTCTATTCCCGCCGCCTAGACCTGCTACTGAAATTGTCGGTGCGATCACATCTCTGGCAGCCCAGCAAACCGGGCTGCTGCCAGGCACTCCCGTTATTGCTGGCTGCGGAGATACCTTTCCAACCTTGCTAGGCTGTGGAGTAGTTGATCCGGGGGATGCAATGGTTTCATTTGGAACAACCGGGTTGTTAACTTTGACTCAAACTCCACTGGTAGACTCAGCCAAAGGCCCCCATTTTGATGATGGCAGCGGAAATGCTTCAATCTCCTGGGTATCTTATGTGCTATCAACCGGGCAATTGATCCGTTGGTATGTTGAACAATTTGGACAAGCAGAGAAGGCAGTGGCCAGTCGCCTGGATTGCAGCATTCACGATTTGCTGGATGTAGAAGCAGCGACTGTCCCACCTGGAGCCGAAGGCTTATTGGTGCTGCCACATTGGCTAGGCAGGCGAAAACCTATTGCGGATGCGAAGATTCGGGGAGCAATAATAGGATTTACCCCAAGCCACACGCCCGCTCATATTTACCGGGCAATTCTTGAATCTTTTGCATACAACATGCGCCAGACTTATATGGCAGAAAAGCCGCGAATTCGTCGGGTGGTCGCAACTGCGGGGGGCGCTCGCAGTAAGTTATGGCGTCAAATTGTGACCGATATACTCAATATCCCGATGGAGTACTACCCTGGCTCCAGTGGTGCATTGGGGATTGCTTTCCTGGCTGGGTACGCTGATGGTTTGATATCAGATTTCGGAGACATTAAGCATGTCTGGTTAAGAGATCCCCAAATGACGCTTCCGGGCCCAGCCGTGGCAATATACGACCGATATTATGATATTTATTGCGAATTTGAGGAACAAATGGCACAACCTTTTAACCATCTGGCGCAGGTTGCCATTCAAACAAACAACCCTTGTTAAAATCATGCCAATAATAGAGTTTTGGGAAATAAAATGGTAAATCAAATAATTGCCCGTCCAACAATTGGATCGCGAATCAAAGAAAAGAGATTAGAAGTAGGCTTCAGTATCAGAGAGCTGGCAAAGCACGCCGCACTTACCGCTTCTTTTATCAGTCAGGTTGAAAATGAAAAAGCTAATGTCTCATTGGATTCATTGCGGCGTCTTTCCGACGCGCTCGGAGTTCAGATGTTATATTTTCTCTCGGAGCCGGAATCAGTTATTGAAGACATCCGAATTGACCAACCACAAATCAGCTTGGAAAGCATGCCAAAAATAGACCAACTTTTTGATCGCACCTCCCCTCATATCAAAAAAGACATGCGCGCCAAGCTGTTCTTCCCTGACTCAGGGATTACCTATGAATTATTGACCAGCCGGTTAAATCATAAAATGGAAGCCTTTATCGGTGAAATGGCGCCTGGCGCCGAAAATATCGCTGGAAGATTAAATATTTCAACAGAGGAATTCGTTTTTTGTTTATCTGGAGTCTTAAAAATCGGTATCAATGACCAATATTATTTCCTTGAAGCAGGTGACTCGATCTATTTTGAGGGCATTAACTTGACCTGCATGGCCAGTGGATCAGACACCGAAGCAACCACCTGGCTTTCGGTGATAACTCCGCCAGCTTTTTGAGTAAATCGATTCTTAACGGCTCAGACTCAAAACAAAAAACAACGAAAAAGAGACTTGAGTTCTATGAGCCATTGGGATAGTGAATTATCGTTAGTATCTTTCTGGATTTCCTTTTGTGTATTCCTATTTCCTTTTCGTTATTGTTATGATGCAAACTGCTGAGCAGTTAAACCGGGATTATTTTTACTTGCAACAAAAAAAATAGCAGCCATTTGGCTGCTATTTTTCAGATTTGTAAAAAAGGTACTATTTTGTTGAAATCCAAATGCTCTTTAATTCAGTTAGACCTTCGATGACAGCTTCTCCGCCATCCCGGCCATAACCACTTTGTTTATATCCGCCAAAAGGTGTATTTGAAGCGAACAAATTGTACGTATTTACCCAGACCACGCCAGCTTTTAATTGAGCCGCCACCCGATGCGCGCGGGCGACATCCCGGGTCCACATACCCGCAGCCAGGCCATAGGTTGTATCGTTCGCCCTTCTTACCAGTTCTTCTTCAGTATCAAAACGATAAACTGATACTACCGGTCCAAATATTTCTTCCTGGGTAATGCGAGCATCATCGGCTACGTCAGTAAAAATAGTGGGGGGCAAATAATAAGCTCCAGTCGGGGTTCCCGGTGGCGTTACCCTTTCACCGCCACACAGCATTTTTGCCCCAGATTCAAGTCCACTTTTTATGTAGCCTACCACTGTATCATATTGATTTCGATCAACCATTGGGCCAAAATCAGTTTTCATATCCATTGCATGGCCCAGTTGCGCCTTTTTGGCTAAATCTAAGAACCCGGCAACAACTTTGTCATACACTGGGCTTTCGATATATAAACGACAACCCGCAACGCAGCTTTGCCCGGTATTTCCAAAAGCGGCTATGAACGCACCGGGGATAGCCTCATCCAGATTCGCATCCGCAAAAATACAATCAGGCGCTTTACTACCCAATTCCAGTGAAATCCGTTTGATATTAACTGCCGAATTGAAAATAATCCGTCTACCGACTTCCGTAGAGCCAGTAATCTGAACTTTATCAATATGCGGATGAGCGGCAATTGCCTCACCGATCACCCCGCCTGGCCCGGTAATGACATTGAACACACCGGCTGGAATTCCTGCTTCGAGCGCAATTTCACCAAGTTTCAGACAGGCCAACGAGGCAACTGAGGCCGGTTTTAATATTACTGTATTGCCAGTGGCTAGAGCCGGGGCAACTTTTTGCATTGAATGGATTAATGGATAGTTCCACGGAATGATTAATGCCACCACCCCGACTGGCTCGCGCCGGGTGTAAACAAACATATTGGGAATAGAAACAGGGAGAGTCTCGCCAATCAATCGACTGGGCCAGGCTGAATTGAAATATACCTGGTCGGCTGCAACCATAGAATCAATGGCCATGGTGTGCTTTAATGGTTTCCCATTGTCAATTGATTCTAGTTGAGCCAATTCAATTTTATGCTTCTCAATCAAATCGCCAAACCGGCGCAATATGCGCTCTCGCGGCGCTGGAGCCATGATTGCCCATTTGATTGCGGCTGTGCGTGCCGCAGTTACTGCGCGATCAACATCTTCTGCGCCGCCTTTTGCAATCTCGGTTAAAACCGAGCCATCGGAAGGGTTATAGCAGGTAAAAGATTGACCAGACAACGCTGGCACTTTTTCGCCGTTGATAATCATTTTTACGGGCGATTCCTTCAAGAAGGCTACAACATCTGGGTGGAACTGCTCAATACTCATTTTGATCTCCTATTTTCATAATATTATATTTTTTTGCTAGTCTCGATATATTGCATAAGGGCGTTGGATAAACACCATTTTTCGAGGATAGAGATATGGCAATTTTATCAAGACAGCTTTTTGCTTTATAGATTTGCTTCCATAAGTGCAATCAGTTCTTCAACGCTGGCCGGGCGAATGTTGTTTCCAAACATAGCCATGTGCGTAGCTCCTTCTGCTATCTTTGGAATATCTTCTGTTTTAAGACCAACTTCGCTCAAATGCACTGGCAGGCCAAGATCAACGATAAATTTTCTAGCCCAATCGGCAAGGTCATCAATTTTTGCGGAAGGGGGTAGTTTTAATGCCCCTTTCAGCGCTTCCCAACGCTCCTCGATAATGGCCGGAGCATTGAATGCGAGCGTAGCAGGCAGTAAAACGGCGATTCCAAGACCATGATGCAAATGATAGGTAGCCGTTAGCGGCCCACCGATGGCATGTGCCAGCGCCAGCCCCGACTGATCAAAAGCGATACCCGCTGTTGCGGCTGCTTCACTCATCGCCTGACGGGCAAGGAGATTACTGCCATTGCGAGTGGCTTCGGGTAACCAATTGACAATAGATCGGATGGCTCCCAGAGCAAATAAATCAGTCATCGGTGTAGCGCGTTTACCGGTATAGGCTTCGATTGCATGCACTAGAGCATCCATTCCCGTTGCAGCGGTCAATTTAGACGGTAATGGAAGGGTTAAAGAGCCATCAATAATCGCAGCCCGAGTAAAAACGCAGGGGTTTAAATACCCCTTTTTAAATCCTGTATGATCTCCAATAACCGTAACCTTGGTAACTTCGCTGCCGGTGCCGGCAGTGGTAGGAATTGCAATAACAGGAAATGATGGATGACTGACTTTTGTCCGTCCCCATTGCAAATCTTCCCAATCCATGCCTGGATGAGCCAGTAAAATCCCCACAGCCTTGGCCATATCGATCACCGAGCCGCCACCCAACGCAACTACATGGGTTGCGTTTGTTTTTTGAGCGGCGTTATATGCTGGAATCAAATCTTGAACATTTGGGTTGCCAGGGATATCGCTAAAAACTTCAGTAGAAATTTCAGCTTCAGCCAGCTTTTTCAGGAACGGTTCGACCAGCCCGGTCTTGAGTAGACCCGCATCCGTCAAAAAGATAACCTTGACCTTTTCCTCGCTATTTAATTCTTGAATTAAATCTGCTACAGAATCATTGGAATAAATCAGCCGCGTTGGAAAATAAAATACTTTTCCCATTTTACCTCCTCATATTCGAAAATATTTTGGACTGAATAATGAAGTAAGGCTACAATAAAGCTAGCTTACTTAGCTTAATTCAGTCAGACTCATAATGCAAGTTCAACTGATCGTTGTCAGGTTCCCATAATACACTGCAGGATTTCCTCCTTTGTGATGGATCCAAAATGTTTCGTAATATCAATCGTCGCCAATACATTTTGGACATCTTCCGCGGTATATCTCGTATTGATAAGGCGCTCTTCAACCTCATCAATATCGCACAATCCAAGAAAATCACCTTTGATCTGGCAGAACTTAATAAATCCTTTTTCCAATTCAAAATTGAATTCCACTTTTCCGCCAGGATAACGGCGCGAGTACCTGATCTTTGAGGTCGGGTTGTTTCCGAAATTCCACTCCCACGTAAGATATTTATTTTCCACCAACGCTTGAATTGCGGTTTGATCTTCAATGGTTGGGTCATATACATTTTGCTTATCGTTGGATAAAATGAGCTGTTTCAATGTTTGCTTGAACTCTGTTATCTGCATTCCTGTAGCAACATACGGCTTAATGTTGGTAACACGGCTTCTAACGGATTTAATCCCTTTGGATTCAATCTTATCGGTAGATACATTTAATGCCTGCCCAAGCACTTCCAGGTTGGAATCAAATAACAAGGTCCCATGAAATAGGAATTGATTCTTATGCAGTGCCATAGCTATGCCAGAAATTTTCTTGCCATCGATTGTCAGGTCATTCCGGCCTGATGTTTCAGCTTGTATTCCCATTTGTGCTAGAGCTTTCACAACAGGAATTGTAAATTTTGAGAAATCAGCACTACTTGGAGTTACGTTTCGCAGGATAAAGGTGAAACATAAATTGCCCAGATCGTGATAAACAGCTCCACCACCGGAAATTCGCCGGATTACGTGAATGTTGTGGGAATCGGTATACGCTTGATTTATTTCTTCAAGCGTGTTTTGAAAACGACCAACGACAATGGTTGGCTCATTCTGCCATAACATAAAAATATCATCCCCAATCTCTTTACTTTTAAGAAAATACTCTTCAAAAGCGAGATTAACTGACGAGACAAAAGAGGCAGTTTCAATATAAATCATGTTGATTATTTTCTAATATCTTGCTCATTGAACAGAGTTTCGCAATTATGGACGATAGACTGAATAGTTTGCAGGAAACGCGCAGCCGGCGCGCCGTTGACAACCCGGTGGTCATGCGTAAGACTGAGATTTACAACCGGTTTGATAAAAATACCTCCGTTTTGGACACTGGCAATTTCTTGAATGGTCCCAATTCCTAGAATACCACTTTGTCCGGGGTTTAGGATGGGGGTAAAGTATTTTATTCCATACATACCCAGGTTCGTGATAGTAAAAACGCCGCCCGTTACTTCTTCCAGGCTCAAAGAATTAGTTTTTGCTCGATTGACCAGATCAGTCAGTTCTTTTGCAATTTGGAAGATAGTTTTCTGGTGTGTTTCTTTGATATTTGGAACGATTAATCCATCTGCAATATCGATGGCAAAACCAACATTAATCACATTGCCAGTTACCAGGTTGGCGCCGGTTATGGTCGTTAGAAGAGCCTTATGTTCAAGCAACGCCATAGCTACAATTTTGATCAGAATGACTGTGTAGGAGAGTTTTGCACCAGCCTGGTTATAAGCGTCTTTATGAGCGGTATAGACCTTTACTAATGCGGTGGCGTCCAAATCCATCGAAATTGTTGTCTGGGCAGTCGACTTTAGACTGGTGTCCATTGCCTCAGCAATTTTCTGCTGCATCTGCGTCATCTTATGCGTTTCCGCATTTAGTGGGGAACTGCTAGCGCTCGGCCCGATTTTTGGGACAGCTCCAGCCGCAAGTGCATTGCGAATATCGTCTCGCGATATCATCCCTGATAGACCGGTGCCAACAATAAAATGATAGTCTACGTTTAATTCATTGGCAAGCTGTAAAGCTTTGGGTGTAATTCTGACTGATTCGGAATAAACCCCAACCTGAATAGGCTGCTTTCCAATATTGCCACCGATTTCTTTCAAAGACGCCGTTGCTGAGGCTGCAATATTCGTCTGATCTGGTGCAGCCGCTGGGGATGAGGGCGAACTTTCAAGTGTTTCTCCAACAACCCCGATAATTAGAATCGGCTCTCCACATGGAATAGAGTCCCCCTCTTGCGCAATTATCTTCAAGATGATGCCGTCTTTTTCAGCTAATAACTCATTGGATAATTTCTCAATCTCAATTTCGCCCAATACATCGCCTTTTGAGACTTGATCACCTTCTTTAACAGTCCATGAACTGATGGTTCCCTCCTGCATGGTAGCGCCATAGCGCGGCATGGACATTGTGTGAGTCATAATATCTCCTTGCTTTAACTGAAACATTCTGTTCCAGAGCAGAACCTCGCTTCCAACGAGGCTCTGCCGAAAATCCTCGCTTGACTAGAATTGCATGACTTCGCGGCAAGCTTTCAAAACATCCTCGTAATGCGGCAGCACATAATCTTCCATCACAGGTGCAAAGGGGACGGGGGTATCCAGCGAGGTCACCCGCCGAACGGGGGCTTTTAAGTACTCAAAGATATCTTCGGATACCATGGAACCGATTTCGGCGCCATACCCCATAAATTTAGGCCCTTCCTGAATGATGACCAAGCGGCCGGTTTTTACAACGGAATTTTTGATGGTCTCTTTATCTAATGGAAAGAGCGTCCGCGGGTTGACAATTTCACAGTTCAACCCGTCTTTAGCAAGCTCTTCGGCGGCTCGCTTTGCAAAGGCGAGCATCGACATCCCAGCGACCAGGGTTATATCGGTACCTTCTCTTTCAACATTCGCTTGATAGAGAGGAAGGCTGTACAGTTCTTCGGGAACATCCCCTTTGGTGTTATAAAGGCCTTTATGTTCCAGGAAAATCACCGGGTTATTGCTGCGGATGGCAGAAACTAACAAGCCTTTAGCCTCATAAGGGGTGGCTGGGGCGACTACAACCAATCCGGGAATATTCATGATCCAGGGTTCGATACATTGCGAATGCTGGTAAGCGCAACGGATGCCGCCGCCAGTGGATGCCCGAACGACGAGCTGAGCGCTAGCTTTTCCATTGTACATATAGCATAACTTGGCTGCATTATTGACGATCTGGTCGTAACACACACCAATAAAGTCGGCAAACATCAATTCAGCAACCGGGCGTAAGCCACACAGGGCTGCCCCGCAGGAAAGACCAATAATGGCTGATTCGGATAGAGCCGTATCAAAGGCGCGGTTAGGCCATCGATTCCAGATTCCGGTGGTTATGCCAAAATCGCCGCCCATTTTTGCTACGTCTTCACCGATAATAAAGACTTTTTCATCCCGTTCCATCTCTTGATGGAGCGCCTCATTAATTGCCTTAGAAAAGGTAAGAATTCTAGCCATTATCTTCCCTCCACTTCGCGGTCTGTGTAGACATATTTCAACCCATCTTCTGGTTCTGGGTTGGGGCTTTCCAGGGAAAATTTTACATACTCCGCAATTTCTGTTTCTACGCGGGTATGGATTGCATTTATCTCTTTTTCGGTGACAGCATGACCGGTATTAAGTCTTGTCAACGTGAGTTTGATTGGATCTTTTTCTTTCCAACTTTCAACCTCACTAGCCGGCCGATAAGCTGCTGGATCACCGGAGAAATGACCTTGCCAGCGATAAGTCATGAATTCAATGAGAGTCGGGCCTTCTCCGGCACGGGCGCGCACCGCTGCCCTTTCCACGGCTGGAATGACGGCCTCAATATCATTCCCGTCAACCACTTCATTGGGGACGCCGTAACCATCTGCCCAGGTCGCCAACTGCTTCTGGGGATGCGATTCGGTGTAATGGGTGGATATGGCGTACTGGTTATTGACCAGGCAGTAGAGGACAGGAAGTTTCCATGTTGCAGCCATATTCATGGATTCGTGACAGGCGCCTTCGCCTAAGGTGCCATCACCCATGAAAACTGCGGAAACATCGTCAGTGTGGGTGTAGACCGAAGCGAAAGCGGTTCCGAGGCAGGTGACCACAATCGAGCCCTCGATAGCATTGAATCCCATGTTGCGGACTTTTAGATCGTTCACATGCATGGATCCACCGCGACCTCCATTTACACCGGTCTTTTTCCCAAATATTTCGGCCATGACATTTTTTCGATCTTCAGGATGGCTAGAAAGGACGATTGCCCCGTGACTACGATGGTCGGGAAATTTATAATCCGTTTCGCGCAAAGCTTCGATGATGCCAGCCTGAGTGGCTTCCTGCCCAATACTCAAATGGATGAAGCCCGGTATGGTGCCGTTCTTGGAATACTTTTCAACCTCTTCCTCAAACCGCCGAATTAATACCATATCTTCGTACACTTTTAATAATCTTACTTTTGAAAAGGCCATTTTATTCTCCTTCATCAAGAAGCTTACATCAAAAATGAATACAATATTAATTATACTAGAATTAGCAAGGATTAAGTATCACTAAACATTAGTGTAAATCATCACTTGACATTTTCGAAATTGTTTTGTATGATTACAGTCTCTTGAGATAATTTATTTATCCAAGAGTTTCACATTCAGTTATTTGTTTTATTCTGCACCAGGCCCCACAAGAGATGCTCATATTATTTCTGTCAGGTGAAGCCGGTAATGACCTTCGAAAATCCCATTCTTATTGAAAAAGGCACTGTTATCACCCTGAACGGTGATGCGAAAATATATCAGACTGGTTATCTCGAGATAACCGGCGGTTTGATTACAGCTATTGGCGCAGGTGAAGCTCCAGAGAAATTGCAAGCGACTGCTCAAACCAAAATTGATGCCTCTAACATGGCGCTCATTCCGGGGATGGTAAATAGTCATACACATTTATTCCAATCATTCATTCGCGGGTTGGCGGATGACAAGCCCTTACTGGAATGGCTAAAAGGTTGCATCTGGCCTGTGGCAGAATACATGAACAATGACGAATGTGCCCTGGCTGGTATGGTTGGATTAATTGAAAATTTGCGAGGTGGGGCGACCTCGGTGATTGACCATCAGTATATACATGCCGATCCAACCAATGATGATGGGGTGGTTGCTGCTGCAGAAAAGATCGGTTTGAGGTTACTGCTGGCTCGCGGATGGGCGGATATGAATTATCACCCTGCGCTCATGGAAAGCCCAGAACGGATTATCTCTGAGACTACTCGTCTTTATGAAAGTTATCATGGCAAAGCGAACGGTCGCATAAGAATTGAGTTTGGACCTTTAATTCCGTGGGGCTGTTCAGATGAAACCATGCTAAAGACCTTTGAATTGGCGCAGAAATGGGGCGTCGGCACGCACATCCATGTAGCTGAAACCAAAGTAGAAGTGGAAATGAACTTGGAGACACGCGGTAAACGTCACATTGAGTGGCTGGCCGATCTGGGTATCCTCAATCCAAGCGTTCAACTTGTTCATAGTGTCTGGCTGAATGACCACGAATTGGATCTGATAGCTGAACGACAAGCAGTGGTAATCCACTGCCCGGTAAGCAATATGTACCTTGCGTCTGGCGCAGCCCGTATTCGCGACATGCGTTCCCGGGGGATTTCCATTGCCCTGGCAAGCGATGGCCCGGGTAGTAATAACAATCAGGATATGTTGGAAGTATTAAAAACAACTGCTTTGCTGGTAAAAGTTTCAACTTTGGATGCAATGGCCATCTTCCCGCAAGATGTTTTAAGTATGGCTTGCCGGGGTGGAGCTATGGCATTTGGACAGCCAGATCAAATTGGTTCCCTTGAAATCGGCAAGAAAGCGGATATCGTTCTGGTTGATATGGATACTCCATTTGCGATGCCGGTACATAATGCAGTCTCAGCTCTGGTATATAACCTGAACAGTGGCGCAGTGGATACAGTGATTGTCGATGGCAAAATTTTGATGAAAGATAAAATAATTCTGGTTGTTGATGAAAAAGCAATATTACAAGAAGCCCGCTCAGTTTGTAAGAAACTCTTTGAGAAAGCAGGCGTGAAAACTTATCAACAGTAGATCTGGTGGCTTATCTGTTTGGGCAAAATACTTTCGGCTCTATTTGCGTAGGCGATTCGATCAAGTTTTTGTGATGGATAAATCGCAAATTGGAAAATGGTATGAGTAGTGTAGACTTGTTATTAACCCATGCTCTTGTTGTTACGCAAGATAAAAAACGTTCAATTATTCCGGATGGATTAATTGCCATAAATGATGGGCGTTTACTGGCTGTTGGCCCCTATAATGAACTCAAATCACATTACACATCAAAAGAAACGATCAATTTAACTGGTCAAATTGTTTTCCCTGGATTAATCAACACCCATGATCATCTTTTCCAGGTTGCGACAAAAGGGTTGGGTGAAGATAAACCAGTGCAAGATTGGGTGACCGTAGTTACTGCTCCTACTGCAGCAAAAATCACTCCGGAAGAAATGTACCTATTTTGCTTAAACGGCTGCCTGGAGTTAATTCATAGCGGCGTGACTACCGTCGTAGATATGAGTTATATGGCGCACAGCTTTGAATTGCACGAGCAAAATATCCGTGCCATCCGGCAAAGCGGCTTACGCGGACGTTATACTTCTATTATTTCAGACTTCGGACTGGATTACGGTATCCCACCCGAATTGATTAAACCGATCGATTGGTTTCTTCAGGAGTATGATCGACTGCTGCAACAATATCCGCCTGATGACCGAATGGCGGTCTGGATTGCCATTGGAGCACCCTGGACGATTACCGATATCGGCTTAAAAAAGACTATTGAATTTTCCAAAAAAACCGGTACAAGAATTGTGATGCACATCAACGAAAACTGGTTGGATAACAAGTCCAGCCTGGATAGGTTTGGCAAAAAGGCAGTTCCCTATCTGGCAGAATCCGGTTTGTTAAGTCCGGAACTACTGGCAATCCACTGTGTCAATATGGATGATTCCGATATTGAGTTGTTTGCTCGAAATGATGTAAAGATATCTTACAATCCAATTAGCAACATGTATCTTGGTTCCGGCATCGCGCCAATTCTGAAAATGGAAAAAGCTGGTTTGACTATCAGTCTGGGTGTAGATGGCGCCGGCAGCAATAATTCACAAGATATGATTGAAACACTCAAAGCCGCCGCTTTGTTGCAAAAGGTAGCAGCGCAAGATGCATCAGTTGTAAATGCCCAACAGATTTTGGATTGGGCAACTCTTGGCGGAGCTCATACTCTCGGTCTTGAAGATGAAATTGGTTCGCTTGAGAACGGCAAGAGAGCTGACCTCTTCGTTGTTGCACCCAATACTCCCAAGGTAGTCCCGATTCACGACCCGGTTGCCTCGCTGGTGTATTCCTGTAGCGAAGAGAACATCATGATGACCATTGCTGATGGAGTCATATTGATGCGCGATGGCGTGATTCAGGGACTGGACGAGAAGGATATTGTCCAAAAATGCCAACGGGCTGGCCTGGAATTGGCAGATCGCTGCGGTTCCAACTCTCTGGTAAAACGATCCTGGAATGGAAATAAATCATGAAAGGACTGGCAGGCAAAGTCGCCGGGGTTACTGGAGCTGCTCGCGGTATTGGGCAAGCTATTTGCCTGCGCCTGGCACAGGAAAACGTCACAGTAGCCGTCATAGATATTTTGGATACTGCTGAGACTGTTTCACTTTGCCAGCAAGCCGGGGCGAAAGCCAGGGGCTACAAACTGGATGTATCCCAAAAAAATCAAATTCGTGATACAGTTAATAAAATCGCGATTGATTGTGACGGATTAGATATCTGGGTGAATAATGCCGGTATCTTTGACAACACCGCCACCGTAGAACTCAAAGAAGAGCTTTGGGATCAGGTAAATAATATCAACTATAAAGCGATGTATTTATGTGCGCAAGCAGTTATTCCCTTTATGCTGAAGAGCGGCTGGGGGAGGTTTATCAACACCTCTTCTATGGCTGGAAAAATGGCGTACCCTAAAGAGATAGCGTATTGTTCGACTAAAGCAGCCGTATTAGGATTAACCCGCGCCCTGGCTGTCGAATTGGGTCACAACGGGATTACTGTTAATGCCATTTGCCCCGGGCCCATTCAAACTGAAATGCTGCATAATACGCACCAGAAATTAGCGGATGAAAATTGCGTCTCCCTGGCGGAATGGAATGCCAGTGTACTTAAGACGATTCCGGTTGGCCGTTTTGGGTTACCGGAAGAAGTGGCTGCATTGGTCGCCTTTTTGGCCTCCGATGAAGCTGGTTTTATTAATGGCCAGGCCATAAATATTGATGGTGGCATGGTGTTTTATTAATAGAAAGGAGGCAGGAAATATCGAGTATATCAATTGGCGAGTGTTGGAACAAAGAATGTGATGTAGATCAAATATTTTAGTCAATTTTGATAAGGAGAAGTAAAAACAATGAAAAAGTTATTTGCTGTTTTTGTGCCTTTGATGGTGGCGAGTGTTATGGTATTAGCTGCTTGCGCCCCCGCTGCAGCCCCTGCTCC
>JBAWYZ010000030.1:0-14380 GCA_037143255.1 Leptolinea sp.
GAATTAGAAGATCAGGGTGTCTGGCGATTTGTAGGCGAGCTTAACCCGCTGAAAATGGCTGCTTTTTACCGTTCTATCGATCAGTTGGTATTACCAAGTTTGAATTCAACTGAGGCCTTTGGCCTGGTTCAAATTGAGGCGATGCTCAACGGAATTGCCTGTGTTGCCTCAAATTTACCCGGGGTTCGCCAACCGGTTCTTCGGCATAATATGGGGAAAATTGCCGAAATTGGGGATGCCGCCAGCCTGGCAGAAGCGATGCTTTCCACATTGGAGAACCGCTCGAAGTTGGTTTCAGATATCCTTGGCATTCATCAGGAGTACGACCCGGACCGAATAGCAGCGGAATATGAAAAACTAATTGCCGAAATAGCAGATGAGATAAATCACAAATGACACTTGGAAAAAACAGTCCCCAAAAAGACTACCTTTGGCTCCATTTGAAGGAACTCCCGTATTTTCGGGCGATCCTGCGGGCTGTTGAAGCGCGCCAGTATCCGGGGTTTAATTTGCAGCACCCAATTCTTGATCTCGGCTGCGGTGATGGTCATTTTGTAACCATCGCCATGGACGAAAAAGTGGATGTCGGGATTGACCCGTGGACGAGACCGGTACGCCTGGCTCAAAAGAACGGCGGGTACCACATGGTGGTGCAGGGCAGCGGGTACACCTTGCCTTTTCCGGATAATTATTTCAATAGCGCTCTCAGTAACTCGGTTCTCGAGCATATCCCTGATTTGGATACAACGTTGAAAGAAATTGCGCGGGTGATGAAGCCTGGAGCGAAATTTGTTTTCTGCGTTCCCAATGACAAATTCCTTTCCCATTTGTCTGTGGCAAGCTTCTTTGACCGGGTTGGAATGAAAATTCTGGCTACATGGTATCGCAACTTTTTTAATTCCATTTGCCGGCATATCCATTGCGATGATCCGATTGTGTGGGAAAGGCGGTTGAACTCATGCGGTTTATCGATAGAGAGTTGGTGGCATTATTTTTCGCCCAATGCGCTGCATATTTTAGAATGGGGCCATTATTTTGGTCTGCCATCTTTGTTGAACCATTTCCTGACGAGGAATTGGATTCTCGTTCAGGAAAAATGGAATTTCACTTTTACGAATAAAATTGTTGCACCGGTTTATGCTGAAAAGCATGAACAAAAAGAAGGCGTTTACACTTTTTACATTGTTAGGAAATTGGCAGGCTGATCGCCCTGACTAAGGCAATGGGTGCGGTAAAATTCAGTATGGATGGACGGTCTGAACAATCATGACGATTCCCAATAATTCGGAACCCAGCGTGCTTGATTACCTCAAAGGGAGGCTTTTTCCGCGCCGCAATCCGCAAATAGAAATACCTGAACCCCCATCCGTTTTGGCGGGTGAATCATCCAAAATAGCGCAGATCTCGAAAAAAGACAAAAAGCATTGGGAAAATAAGCGTTTCTTTTGGCTTCTCTTCGTAATTATTTTTCTTGCTGTCATCGGCCAAAAACTGCTGGAACCCCCCACTCCTTCTGTATCAATTTCGCTGGTTTTCTATTCATGCGCCATTATATTGATCATCTGGAACTGGTTTAGGGGGCGGTTTGCGGTTGATTTCTATCCCACTGATGAAGCACAACCTGTACCACAGCCATTTCGGCCGATTTTTCTGGCAATATCAGTTGGGGTAGGATTTTTTGCTTTTGTTCTTTTTAATGATAACCAATTTACCGAAATCAACGTCATTTTATGGGTAGTCTCGGCAATAAGCATGTTGATCACCTTTTCCCCGCCTATTCAGTGGAGTGGAATTCCTGGCGCCCTGAAACGGATTTTTCAAACATTCTTTCAAAGCGGTTTGCGGTTAGTGGTAACACCCTGGTCTCTTTTGTTATTTCTTGCCTTTATTCTGGTTTTTTTCTTCCGGTTTTACCGCTTGAATGAACTCCCGATGGAAATGATCAGTGATCAAGCCGAGAAACTATTGGATATTAGTGATGTGTTGAACGGGAAATTCTCAATTTTCTTTCCCCGAAACACTGGGCGGGAAGCTTATCAAATGTATTTGTCAGCGGCAATTTCGTTGATATTTGGAACGGGATTATCCTTCCTGACGCTAAAAATCGGCACTGCCATTATGGGGCTGGTAACGGCGATTTACATGTATTTTTTGGGCAAAGAAACCGGGAATCGTTGGGTTGGTTTGTTTGCTTTTCTATTGTGCGGCATTGGGTACTGGCCGAATGTAATTTCAAGGATCGGCCTTCGCTTCACCCTCTATTCTGCCTTTACTGCACCAGCTCTATATTATTTCTTTAAAGGCTTGCGACGTAAGCGCTGGTCTGACCTGGTTCTCTGTGGTATTTTTGTAGGAATTGGTTTACATGGTTACAGCCCTTTTCGGGTCGTTCCTGTTTTACTGGTAATCGGGATTATCCTTTATCTTTTACATTCCTGGAAAACAGATCGAAAGAAATTCGCAGTTCTTGGGCTGGTGGTTATTGGGTTTGCTGCTCTAATCATCTTCCTGCCTTTGATGCGCTATATGGTTGACCAACCTGAGATGTTTGCTTACCGGGCGCTTACACGGGCCGGTTCGTTGGAACGTCCTCTACCCGGGCCGGCCTGGCAGATATTCTTCAACAATCTTTGGCGGGCATGTATCATGTTCTTCTATGATAACGGAACTATCTGGGTGCATTCCATCCCTATTCGGCCGGCATTAGATGTAGTTTCGGCAGCTTTATTCTTGATCGGACTGGTTGTAAGTGTTCTACGCTATATTAAACAGAGAGATTGGCGCATTCCTTTTTTGATTTTCTCCATTCCATTTCTGATGCTTCCTTCCATTCTTTCTTTAGCATTCCCGGATGAAAACCCATGCCTCAATCGCACAGCCGGCGCGTTGGTGCCAGTATTTCTCATTGCGGCATTCGGGATGGATACTCTGGTGCGGAATATCCGAAATCAAGCCAGTGGATGGCGGGGGTGGTTTGCAGCCGGATCAGTCGGTGGATTGCTTCTTCTCACTTCTGTGATGCAAAACTATATATTGGTTTTTGATCAGTTCGACAAAAACTATATAAACAATGCCCTGAATACATCACAGATCGGGGCGGTGATCAGACAGTTTACAGCGGTTTATGGAGATTCCGATTCAGCTTATGTTGTCGGGTATCCTTATTGGGTTGATACGCGGCTGGTTGGAATAAATGCAGGTTACCCGACCAAGGATTTTGCCATCTGGCCGGATAAATTCCAGGAGACACTCGCAAATAAGCGGGCGAAACTTTTCATTCTAAATATGGAAGACACCCAGGACCGGGATATGCTCAGGCAGTTATACCCGGATTATTACGAAACGGTTTATCAGGGATGGGTACCAACTAAGAATTTTATCGGTTTTCTCGTTCCGCCATCCGTAAATTCATTGGAAGAGGTTGGGATAACAGCTCCTTGATATGAACGAATCTTCTGAATCTATCAGCAATACAGTTCCTACCAAAAGGAAAAGAAATCAGGTCATACTGGCTCTGGTTTTGGATATTACCCTTGCCGGAATATTAATTGCCGGCGCTTTTTTCCGATTTACAGGATTAAATTGGGATAGCAATCAGCATCTTCATCCAGATGAACGATTCCTCACCATGGTTGTGTCTTCCATTCAACCAGTTCACAGTGTAGGGGAATATTTTGATACTGCAAAATCCACCCTCAACCCGAATAATCGGGGTTATGGGTTTTATGTTTACGGCACCTTGCCTTTGTTTATCGTTCGAGCTGCCGGCGAGGTCTTGAAACAGACTGGATACGATGAAATCTTCCTGGTCGGTCGGGCGCTTTCGGGTTTCTTCGATTTGATGACAATCCTGCTTGTGTATCTGATCTCTATTCGACTGTACAAGAAATCGAATCTGGGATTGTTGGCGGCTGTTTTGACAGCCGCATCTGTTATGCAGATTCAATTGTCTCATTATTTTGCAGTAGACACTTTTACGACTTTCTTTGCTACTGGAGCGGTTTATTTCGCAGTCCGAATATTGACAGAGAAAGTAAAACCACCCATTCCGACCTGGATTGGTCTGGAATCTGAAGATACCCCTGATAGAAAACCGGGTTTCATCTCGCGCGAATTTGCCTGGCTGCTGCGCAGTTGGGAAGGTGTGGGAAGCATTATTTTCTTTGCCATTTTCACAGGCTGCGCGATGGCGTCCAAAATCAATTCAGGATTGGTGGCGCTGCTGCTTCCTGCGGCATACCTTATAAGATATCTTAATCTCTCTGAAGAAGAACGAGAATCAGCTTTTAGTATTTACCTCCGAAATATTGTTATTGCGGTTTTTATTAGTTTCCTGGTTTTCCGCATTTTCCAGCCGTATGCTTTCACCGGGCCGGGTTTCTTTGGCATGTTGCCCAGTGAGAAGTGGATTCAGACGATGCGGGAAATTAGCGATCAGAGCACCGGAGATGTTGACTACCCGCCGGCGTTGCAATGGGCGCGCCGCCCGATTTGGTTTGCGCCGGAGAACATGATCCTTTGGGGATTGGGCATCCCCTTTGGGTTAGCTGCTTTAACCGGTTTCTTGCTGATGGGTTGGCAAATGCTGACGGGAAATTGGAAAAAACATATCCTGCTTTGGAGTTGGACAGGTGTGTTTTCTGCCTGGCAGGCGGTGAACTGGGTCCGGGCAATGCGCTACCAGGTGATTATTTATCCTATGTTGGCCATCATAGCAGCCTGGGGTATTTTTGCCATTTGGGAGAAAGGGAAGCAGACACCCCGACCGAATTTCGGGAGATTATTACGGGTTTTTGCTGTAATTGCGGGTTCGATAGCTGTTATCGGCACATTGTTGTATGCGTATGCTTTTTCCCGCATCTATTCTCGGCCTATGACACGGGTGGCGGCCAGTGAGTGGATTTATCAGAATGTTCCTTCAGCCATTAATCTAAGAGTCAACACTGGCGCTGAAATATTTACCCAACCGCTGGCGTTTAGAGCGACAAAATCCATTACAACGGAAGATCCGCTGGAAATTACTTTTACGGCTACTTTAAGCGGCTCCCTGGCGACCATTCAGTTGTCGCACCTGGTTGACCCGACGTATGCCCCGCAAATGAAAACAATCCGGGTTCAGGTTTCAGATGCCCGGGGAGCTGTCCTTACAACGGGTCAATTGAGTGGAGATTTTCCGGCTGGCAATGACCCCAGAGGAGAGCCTTATTCCATACCGTTGGAATTGCCGCTCAGGATTAAATCTGGGGATCAATATCATCTGAGTTTGACGATGCTGGAACCCGAGTATAGCCTACAAGCTGCCGGGCCAGTAACGCTGGGGCTGGTGACAGAAACAGGGACAGATCAGATATTGCTCCCGGATGTTGTGGATCCGATCGGCGAAAATCGACCGTATGCCATTCAGTTTAATACTATTGAATCTGGAAAATTGCAGGAAATCTATTTTCCGAAAGTTATTGATTTCTCGAAATCTTCAGGGAAGAAGGCCTTTACCGCTACTGTTTCAAAAACTCCAGGCGGGGAAGAAATTCTTGGTAAGAGCGAAGTAATAGTTGAATTTTCGACAAATGGGTCAGGTTTGCAGGCGGCCTCGGCTAAATTTGACCCACCTTTGGAACTTAAAGCAAAGCAGTCTTATACGCTAATTCTTACTACATCTGGTCAAACTGAACTGGCATTACTTGGAAACAAAGCGGCGCTTGAATCTTCCTGGGATGATCCACTTCCGCTGGGTTTGAACGGGATTAATCCATTTGATTACAACAGCGGGGCATATCGCACGGATTTGAATTTTGAAATGTACTGGGATGATACAGCAGATAAGTTGACCAGATTCCTGGGCACCATCCAGCAGGCTGATTACATCTTTATTACATCGAATCGCCAGTGGGGAACCACTACGCGGGTTCCAGAACGATACCCGCTTACATCCGAGTATTACCGTAATCTGATCGGCTGCCCGGCGGAGAAAGATATTTTGTGGTGCTACCGGGTGGGTGAACCTGGAATGTATACGGGAAAACTTGGGTTTGATTTGGTCAAGGTCTTCCAGAATGATCCCAATATTGGCGATATTCGATTCAATACTCAGTTCGCCGAGGAAGCATTCACGGTTTACGACCATCCAAAGGTGCTTATCTTTAAGAAGCGGGCAGATTTTGATTCTGAAAAAGTCCGCCAAATACTTTCTTCTGTTGATCTTAGCAAAGTGGTGCATCTAACACCACACAAAGCAAATTCATACCCAGGCAATCTGATGTTGCCTTTGGATAGGCTGATAAGCCAGCAGGTCGGGGGTACCTGGGCTGAGTTGTTCAACCCGCAGGCACTTCAGAACCAGTACCCGGCCGCCGCGGGGGTTCTCTGGTATGTTGTCATCACTTTGTTGGGTTGGATGGTGTATCCATTATTACGAATAGCCACTAAAGGCTTATCGGACCGCGGGTATGGTATATCAAAAATTGCGGGAATGGCTCTCCTGGCATATTTTGCCTGGTTAGGCGGTTCGGTTGGGATTCCATTCACCCGAATGAATATCCTGCTGGTTGTTGTTTTTTTGGTCGTAATAAATCTGATTGCCTGGTGGTTCCAGCGGGAAGAAATTGCTCGAGATTTAATAGAAAAGCGCTATTTGTTTGGTATTCTGGAAATAACGTTTCTGGTTTTGTTCCTCGCTTTCCTGGCTATTCGGTTGGGTAACCCGGATTTATGGCATCCTTACAAGGGTGGGGAGAAGCCGATGGACTTCTCCTACTTTAATGCTGTCTTGAAAAGCACCAGTTTCCCACCGTATGATCCCTGGTTCGCCGGCGGGTATATTAACTATTACTATTATGGATTTGTGCTGGTTGGAACACCTGTCAAATTGCTGGGAATTACCCCTTCGGTTGCCTACAATCTCATTTTGCCAACATTGTTTAGCCTATTTGGGACTGCGGTCTTCAGCATTGGTTATTCACTGATAGACTCGATGTACTTTTCTGAATATGAAAAATTCTTACCAGCAATAAAAAGAAAAGTCCTGAATACTCGTATGGTTTCAGAAGACCCAGCTGTGATTCTTCCTTCGGATGTTACTGACGATGAATATATCTCGGATAGAGTTGAATCAGTCCAGATAATAAAAGAAGTACAAACAGAAGAAAGCAAGCCTGTGACGCGGCCGTCGGTCAATCCGGTAGCGTTTGTGGCAGGTATTGCCTCTACGCTGATGATTTTGATTTTAGGAAACCTCGGGACGATCCGAATGATCTGGCATGGGTTTGTTCGGCTCGGGTCACCGACTGGAACGTTGGAAAACTCGACATACCTTGACAGGTTCATCTGGACCTTGGCGGGGATTAATAAAATGATCGGCGGAGCCCATTTCCCCTATCCGCCGGGTGATTGGTATTGGATCCCCAGCCGGGCGATACCGGGTGAATCGATTACGGAGTTCCCATTATTCACCTTCCTGTATGCGGATATGCATGCCCATATGATCGCTCTACCATTGACTTTGGCTGTGATCGGCTGGACGCTGGCAATGGTTCTGCGCGGGTGGGTCTGGAAAAAGGAAGATGAGCGGATTCCAGCCTGGGTTCAATTGGGAATTAGCCTTTTCTTTGGCGGATTATTTATCGGGGCTTTACGCCCCACGAATACCTGGGATTTTCCGACTTATTTGGCGATCGGTTGCCTTGGGTTTGCATTTACAGGGTTGCTCAATAAACATCCGCTTCTTCTCATCTCAACAGAATTAAAGATTTGGCAGCATAAGTTGATTGAGATCGGGATTGGCGTTGGCGGCCTGGTGTTTTTTGCCTTTATTCTATATCAGCCGTTTGCTGCCTGGTTTGGCCAGGGGTATAACGCCATTGATCTATGGGAAGGAACACGGACACCATCTTGGAGTTATTTCACGCATTGGGGTTTGTTCCTAGTGCTTATTCTCTCCTGGTTCGTCCAAGAAACCTATGACTGGATGGCGACCACGCCCGTTTCATCTTTAAACCGGCTAAAACCGTTCACTACCATCATTGGTATTGTGGCTGTAATGATTGTGTTGATACCGGTAGGTTTGGTTGTCTACGGGGTGGGGATCGCCTGGATGGCTTTCCCTCTGGCTGCCTGGGCAGGTATTTTGATGTTACGAACCGGTCAGCCTGATGCCAAACGTTTTGTTTTGTTCCTTATTGGTACGGCTCTGTTATTGACTCTTGCAGTGGAAATCATCGTTCTGGTTGGAGATATTGGGCGGATGAATACAGTTTTCAAGTTTTACCTGCAATCGTGGACGCTGTTGGCAATCAGCTCCGCCTTCGCTTTCATCCTGGTGATTCCGCGCCGGATCGAATGGCCGGATTGGTTAAATACAGCATGGCAAATAGTGGTCAGCGTTCTGATTTTCAGCGCTGCTCTTTTTCCATTGCTGGCAACCACAGATAAAATTAACGATCGTATTAGCCCCACAGCGCCCTACACACTGGATGGCGATGCCTATATGAAAAGCGCTGTTTATAATGATGGTGGAGTGGATATCAGCCTGAAAGATGATTATGAAGCCATCCAATGGATGCAGCAGAATGTAAAAGGTTCTCCGGTAATTGTAGAAGCCAACACTGTTGAATACCGCTGGGGCAGTCGTTTTACTATTTATACAGGGCTTCCCGGCGTAGTGGGGTGGAACTGGCATCAGCGTCAGCAAAGATCGGTTGTTTCTTCCGATGTGGTAACTACCCGGGTGGAAGAGATTAAACAGTTTTATATGACAAGCGACCCGGATGAAGCCATGAAATTCCTGCAAAAGTATAGTGTTCACTATATTATTGTTGGCCAACTAGAAACTTTATATTATCCCGGAGTTGGTTTGGATAAATTCCCGGCTTTCAATGGAAAATTGTGGAGCGAGGTTTACCACAAAGGCAATACCATCATCTACCAGGTCAATGTGGAAGGGTAAAAATGCAGGCAGCCGATATTGTTTTTCACATCACATCCGCAAAAACATGGGAAATCTGCCTGACTACCGGGCAATACATCAGTGATACCTTTGAAACAGAAGGTTTCATCCATTTTTCTGGTAAAGAGCAGGTGGTTGCAACGGCTAACCGTTATTACCAGGGAAAAAAAGGGCTGTTGTTATTGCAAGTCGTAGTCAACCGGTTGGCTGCAAAATTGAAATATGAAGCGGCGCCATCTGGTGAAATGTTCCCCCATCTTTACGGGCCATTAAATCTGGATGCCGTTGAAAAAGTGTATCCATTTGAACCGGAGGAAAACGGCGAATTTGTTTCTCTGCCGGAATAGTAAATATGTTTTCTTTATTTCTTTGGTTTTTAGCAGTACTTATTTTGGGTGGGGCTGCCTTCCCAATCCTTTATTTGATGTTCCCTCACCTATCTGACCGGGGATACGGACTATCAAAACCGGCTGGGTTACTGGTTTTTGGGTATTTGTATTGGATTTTAGTCTCGTTTCAGTTACTTCCCAATAGCTGGACTGGAGTTGCCGAGGCGTTTGCACTTGTGCTGATTTTGGGCGGTCTGGCTGTGAACAAAGTCGGCTGGAGAATTCTTCTGAATTGGGTCACCCATAATATGCACCTGGTTTTGATCACCGAAGCAATATTCCTGGTGTTATTCCTGTTTTTTGCCTTTTTCCGGGCAGCCAATCCGGAGATTGTTGGTACAGAAAAACCGATGGAAATGGCATTTATCAATGCCATCCTGCGTTCACCCTCGTTCCCGCCAAATGATCCCTGGCTTTCCGGCTATGCCATTTCGTATTATTACTTTGGTTATGTGATTGTTGCAGGTTTAATCCGTTTGACTGGGACGATATCAGGCGTTGGATTTAACCTCGCCATTGCGCTGTGGTTTGCCATGGCAGGTACGGGTTCATTCAGTCTAGTGCTCAATATTCTTTCCGGACTTAACCATCCAATGAAGACTGGAAAGGGACAAGAATCGGTATGGAAAAAAGTCGGATGGGCAATTTTGGGCCCAATGTTCTTAATATTCATTGCCAACTGGCAGGGGTTATTGGAAGTTCTCCATGCCATGGGAACATTCTGGAAGCAGGTAGGCGCATCCTGGCAATCACCCTTCTGGAGCTGGATGGATATCCAGGAATTAACCTCTCCGCCTACATTGCCATTCGGGTTCATCCCAGAAAGAGTCAGTGGAATCTGGTGGTGGCGGGCATCCAGAGTATTGCAGGATTATGACCTTGTTGGGAATTCAAAAGAAATCATTGATGAATTTCCGTTTTTCTCGCTGTATCTGGCAGACCTGCATCCTCACATACTGGCTATGCCTTTTGTCTTTTTGGCCTGTGGATTTGGGCTGGAGTTTTACTTCCGCGCCAGGTCAGGGAAAAGTTACGAGACCGGGTTGTTTGACTTAATCCACGCTATGTTTTCAGGTGTTATTCAACTAAAAGTTGAAAATTCTACGATGATCCCTCCCATGCAATTCTGGGGAGCTGCTCTGGTTTTGGGCGGCCTGTCTTTCTTGAATACCTGGGATTTCCCAATTTATGTCGGGCTGGTGAGCGCGGCGGTTTTTCTGGGGCGCTATTTGGCCAATGGCTGGGAAAAGAAACGTCTGGTAGAGTTCTTAGAAGTAGGGATCTCATTTGGTTTAGCCGGAGTAGTACTGTTTTTGCCGTTCTATGCCAGTTTCTCATCTCAAGCAGGCGGATTATTGCCCAGTCTGGCTTTCTTTACCAGGGGAATACATTATTGGGTGATGTTTGGCGTGCTGTTGTTGCCTATAATTTTCGGGTTGTTGGCAGTTTATAAAAATAATCCAGAGCGAATCGTAATAGCACAGGGTGTTCGAAATTCCTTGCTTGTGATTCTGGGATTCTGGGTTGCCATGCTGTTGCTAGGGCTTTTCTTTGTCTTAGGTACAGGAATAGCCGGCGTAATTAATGGGAAATTTGCGGCATTGATTAGTTCAGCCGCCGGGCAATTCTTCAATTTACAGGGAAGCGCCAGTTTAAGAGATCTGCTGTTAAATACCACCTTAACACGGATCATTTCTCCAGGCGGTTGGCTTACGATAGCCGGGTTATTGACTATCGTTTGGGTTGGTATCTTGTGGCTGCGGAAAGGGGGAGTCAAGACTGACCATGCCTCAAATTCTATTATCAATGAGGATGCGCAGTCAATCTCATCCAGTACATTCCCCTTTGTTTTATTGCTTATCGTAGTAGGAACGGGATTGACTCTTTTCCCTGAATTCTTCTACCTTCGCGATCAATTCGGCTGGCGCATGAATACAATCTTTAAGTTTTATTATCAAACTTGGATTCTCTGGTCAATGGCAGCGGCTGTTGGTTGCTATCTCATCTGGCATTATTCAAAAACTACTTTCAAGTGGATTGGCAGCCTGCTCGTTTTCACCAGTCTATTTGTGGGATTGATTTACCCATTCTTTGGAATGTATTTTCGTTTTCTCAACCTGGATAGTAAAAGTCTGACCCTGGATGGGAATGCCTATATCGCCACCGGAAACCCGGAGGAAGTTGAAGCTATTAATTTCCTTTCGGCAGCGCCTTACGGTACTGTCGCAGAGGCAATCGGGGGGAGTTATAGCGGATATGCCCGAATTTCTACTCAAACCGGGTTGGCAACTGTTCTGGGTTGGCCAGGACATGAATCACAATGGCGCGGCGGGGCAAAGGAAATTGGCAGCCGCGAGGATGATATTAAACGGCTTTACCAGACGAAAGATTGGCAGGAAACTCTGGGTATCTTGCAAAAATACCAGATCAGGTATATCTATTTGGGATGGATGGAAAAGAATCTTTACGGTGTGAGCGAGACAAAATTTGCGACATATCTTGTCCCTGCATTTCGTAACAATTCTGTTGTGATCTTTGAAGTTCCTGACCAATTATTATCAATCAGTTTAGCAAAATAATGAGTCCGATAATGAAAAAAATACTTATCTCTCGCTGGACAGTTGCCTATCTTCTTTTATTCTTACTCTCTTTAATCCTTCGTTTTTATCATCTTAATTTACCATTATTGGATGACCGCGAAGCGGCAGTAGCATTGAAAGCCATATCCGGTTCATCCAGTTTTATTGTCGGATTATCCGGTGAACCCGGGTTAACTTCGATTCTCAGTCTGGTTCTTTCAGTTTTTGGAAAAAATGAAACAACCGCTCGCCTCGTTTCTGCCATATTCGGTTCAGCTATTATTTGCGTCCCGTTTCTTTTTCGAAAAACTCTGGGAAAAGAAACTGCCTATATTCTGAGCATTTTATTGATGTTTGACCCGGGATTGATTGCCTTTTCCCGTCAGGTAAATGGGGCAGTTTTATCTATCTGCGGATTACTGTTTGCGGCAGGATTCTTGATCAATAAAAAGTATATTCCAGCCGGAATTGCCGGAGGAATTGCCCTTCTCGGCAGTCCCATCCTTTGGCCTGGATTATTGGCGCTCGGGCTGACGTTGTGGCTTTCCGGGTTTGGGAAAGAAAAACTATTTGCGCCAGCTACGGATGAAGAAACGCTGGCAGCGCCAGAATCACGAGTTTCGTTGCTTAATGGAATTATTGCCCTGGTTGCAACTATTCTGGTGGTCGGGACAGCGTTTTTTACCAGACCCGCAGGCCTATCCGCGCCGCTGATTAACCTGACTGCATATTTCAAAGGCTGGACCATTTCCAGTGATTTCTCTTTTATTCTCTTTCTGTCAAGTTTCATTCTGTATCAACCCGTTGCCCTTATCTTTGGACTTTATGAAGGAATAAAAGGTAATGCGAACAGCGACCGGGTTGCAACATTTCTACTGAGGTGGTTTTTAATATCCGTCTTGCTGGCGGTTATTTATCCATCGAAAGAAATGGATTCGCTGGTTATTTCATTCATCCCACTATTGGCGCTATTTGCAAAGTTTATTTACGGGGTTTGGGAATCTATTGAGATGCCTGACCTTGCCGCATTTGGGCTGATGGCGTTGACGCTACTACTGGTTCCTTTCGCCTGGATGAATGCGATTGTATTGCGTTTCCCGCTCGAAGGACAGGATGACACATTACGACTTGCTGCTGTGGTTGGCGGTCTGGTCTTATTATTGATGTCCTTTATCCTGATCCGTTTTGGTTGGCCACCGAAACAGGCTGAGGTTGGTTTGTTTCTCGGTTTTGCAATTCTTTCCTGTATATTTTCATTTTCAACTGCATGGCGGGCCGCTGGTCTGGGCAAGTATCCACAAGCTGAGTTGTGGAAATATGATGGAGTGGTAGACGAAATGGATTTGTTATTGAAAACAACCGGCGATTTAAGCGAATGGAATCGCACAAGCCGGCAAGGGATTGATGTTGTGGTAGTTAACTATCCATCGCCTTCTTTGTTGTGGGCGCTTCGAGATTACACGAACGTAGGAGAAGACCGTTATTTACCGGTATCTTCCAATCCATCCATTGCAATCACAGCCGCAGAAAAAATACCAGCCCTTGCTGAGGCTTATCGGGGGCAGGATATTGTTTTATTCAAAAAAACTTCCTGGTCATTGATACTGCCTGAAGAGTGGATCAAATGGTATGCCTTTCGTGAAGTTCCCCAGGAAAAGCAGCAAGTCATCTTGTGGGCGCGCACAGATCTATTCCCAGGGGCGGCAAAGCCTATTCCCGCCGCAATAATTCAACCCTAGTGAGGTATATTTTTGAAACAAAAAATTACAATCGCAATTGATGGGCCAGCAGCTTCTGGAAAATCAACAGTTGGCGAAAAACTCGCAAATCAATTGGGGTATCTTTTTTTTGACACTGGGATTATGTATCGGGCCGTCACATTGGCTGTTGTCCGGGATGGTCTCGACGTCCGAGACGAAGCATCTGTATCCAGATTAGCCGAGCAAATAAAAATTGATATTATTCCTCCCACAAAATCAGATGGCCGCAAGGCTGATGTGTTGCTTGACGGGGAGGATGTCACCTGGGATGTGCGCAACCAGGAAGTTGAAGGGCTGGTTTCGGTTGTGGCGACCTATAAGGGAGTACGGGATGCCATGACTGCCCAGCAGCGCCGTATTGGTCAGCGTGGGGATGTTGTTATGGTGGGGCGGGATATTGGGACAGTCGTTTGCCCCGACGCCGAGTTGAAGGTATATTTAGAAGCCTCAGCCGAAGAAAGAGCCAGACGGCGGTATAACGAGTTCATTAGCCGCGGAGAAGCAGCCGATTATGATGAGATTCTCTCCTCCACAATAAAACGTGATGATATTGATAAAAATAGAACGATTGCTCCGCTGAAACCGGCAGCAGATGCGGTTATTCTTTTAACCGACGGCATTTATGTTGACGAAGTGGTCTCGGCAATCCTCTCTTTGTTGCACGAAAAATAATCCATTAGATTTTTTCTTACGGTTAAGTAGTTTACACAC
>JBAWYZ010000031.1:0-14093 GCA_037143255.1 Leptolinea sp.
ATAGTAGATCGGATAAACGGTGGCGCCGTCACAGCTTGCAGTGTACAGAGTCGCTTATCCAACATGCGGGTACGCAGCCGCGCGTCAATATCATCCAGACGATCCGATGTGGTTATCACTGTTGGTAGATTTGCCACATAGCGGTAATTAAATAATTGATACAGTTTCTCTTTCACCCAGGCGGAAGGCACCTGGGTTCCCAGGTCATCCAATATGAGCAGCGGGGAGGTTTTAATATTCTCAAATTCCCGATCATAGGTGATGCTGCTGCTCGGACTAAAAGTTGCCCGCAAATGATCCAGTAAATCAGGCACCACCCAGTAATCTACAGGGAAACCCTGTGACGCCCGATAGTTGCCTATGGCGGCTGCCAGATGCGTTTTTCCGCAACCGTACGGTCCCATAAAGACCAACCAACCGCGCGGCTGTTCGGCAAATGTCTGTGCTTTTTGAAATGCGCCGCCCAGGCTTTTTAGTTCCTCTGTTGATAGTTTTTCCAGCTCGCGCAGACTGAAATTCCCAAAAGTACAGTTATGTAACAGGCTTAAGACAGACCGATGCGGCTGATTTCCCTGCTGTACGGGCTGCCGGTAATCGGGGGCGTTAATTTTCAACACCGTCACCAGCTCCGGGTCCTGGAGACGGGAGCGGATGCGGCCATCCAGTTCTTCCAGATCCATATCTGTGGTCACAACCGTAGGCAGCCTTTTGATATATCGGTGATCAAATAGTTGGAATAATTTCTCCTGCGCCCAGGGGGTGGCGCTTTGGGTCCACAAATTATCCAGCACTAACAAATGCGTATTGCGAATCTCTTCAAACCGATCAGCGTATGGATCATCATTGGAACCATAAGAAGCCCGCAAAGTATCCAACAAATCAGGAACGGTGAGAAAAAGCGTGGGAATACCCAGCGCCGCAACATGGTTTGCAATGGCGGCGGCAAGATGCGTTTTACCACTGCCGTATCCGCCGCAAAACAGAAGCCAGCCTTTCAGATCCTGGGAAAATTGTTCGGCATGGCTGCGGGCTACTGACAATGATTTTTCCTGTTCATCTCCCAGTCCCATCCGGCCTTTGTTACTGAAATTATCGAAAGACTTCCCGCTGTAATCTGCCAGGCGGTTAAGATTTGCAGTGCCAGGCGATTCTTTCTCATTTGCACGACCTGCCGCGCAGGTACACGGTAATAATTTGCCAAATTCAGGATTTCCGACCGGCAAATCTTGTCGAACAAATCCAATGCCATTGCAAATAGGGCAAACGGCTAGCGTCAGATCAAACCCGCTCTGGTCATTCGCGGTTGATGAATTCAGCGTAGTCCCCTTCAAAGTACTTTCGTCGATCTTTTTCAGAGTCTGGTGAATTCTTTCCATGGTTACCTTTCTCCTGCCATTTGCGGAGAATTGCATCAATATATTTCCAATTTCTGGCATTTTGCTTGACTGCTTCTTCAAATGCGTATTGAATTATCGCCTGCGGATAAATCTTTTCGGCTTCCTGCAGCATATCCGCAATCATAGGAGTAATAGGTCCGATGTTCTCTTCATATAATTGAAAGACGTCAGGCATTGAAGTTGGCAGATGATGGTCGGCGTTTTCATCTCCGGGGTTCCATCTGCCGGATAGCAGAGCCGCCTGTGCATCCCTGCCGCGAGCTGTGTTCAGAAAGAATATCACATTGTCAGAATCGGATTTGCTTTCACCTTTTAGAATGAATCCGGCTTCCACAGCTTTTTCCAGGGATGAAAGCAGCGCTCCTAATTTATCTGTCTGGGTAGAAACCAGGCCGGATTGCAAAGTTACATCCT
Source organism: Leptolinea sp. (assembly GCA_037143255.1). Classification (GTDB taxonomy): domain Bacteria; phylum Chloroflexota; class Anaerolineae; order Anaerolineales; family Anaerolineaceae; genus Leptolinea. The sequence goes on from JBAWYZ010000031.1 coordinate 1,812, forward strand.
CGCTCAAGTCACGCATCCGCAAAAAACGAACCTGCCCATCTTGATGATCCAATGCCCGAAAAAAATGTAATAGCAATTTAAGTACATTGATATCACCCACACTGGGCACAATTTCGGTAAAAAAAGCGGCAGGGATCCGAATTAAACGGGTTTTACCTGATGGAAAGCCCTGAAATGTCTTCATAGACCGTTCACCTGTTTAATGGCGCGGCCCCATGGATGCGTTATCAAACCGTGCCAGGTTATTTAGAAACACAAGTTCGATGCCGCCATGAGTTGGACCGTTACGATGCTTCGCTACGATGATCTCGGCCAGGTTTGCGCGCGGATTATCTTTGTCAAGCATATCTGGGCGATGAATAAACATGACGATATCCGCATCCTGTTCCAGGCTGCCGGATTCGCGTAGATCGGACAAAATCGGTCTCTTATCAGAGCGCATTTCCACTGCCCGAGAGAGCTGCGCAGCCGCTAGAACTGGCACGTTCAATTCCCGTGCCAAAATTTTTAGATTGCGCGAAATATAAGAAACTTCCTGTACGCGGTTATCATTGCGCGTATCGGATGACATCAATTGCAGGTAATCCACAATCACCAAATCCAGGTGATGCTCCAAATGCAGCCGACGGCATTTAGTACGCATTTGAAGTGGGGTGAGGGCCGGTGTATCATCCAGAAAAACCTGGGTCTCCCCCAGGACTTCAATGGCCTGGGTAAAGAGCGGCCATTCCGCATCTTTTAACTTCCCGGTTCGCAAACGCTGTGTATCAATGCCGGTCTCCTGGGCAATGAGACGCTGAACCAACTGTTCATTCGACATTTCAAGGGAAAATATGGCTACATGCTTCTTGTACCGTTGGGCGGCATTTTTGGCGACAGAAAGCAGGAAACCAGTTTTACCAGTGGAAGGACGGCCTGCAATAATCAAAAGATCAGATTTCTGCAATCCTCCCAATAATCTATCCAAATCTTCCAGTCCGGTGGGAACGCCGTAGATATCCTCGCTACGGCCGGAAAGTTTATCCACCCGGTCATAATATTCGCTTAACGCTTCTTTGATGGGCTGCACATCCTTGTGTGCCCGGTGTTCACTGATGGCAAAGATGGATTTTTCTGCTGTGTCAATTACTTTGTCCAACGGAGTTGTTTGATCAAAGGCCAGGCGGGCCATTTCATTCGCAGAAGAAAGCATTCGGCGGCGCATAGCAGTTTCTTCCACCATGTGACCGTATGCTTCGGCATGCAATGAAGTTGGAGTCTGGTTGATGAGCGCCATTAAATAGGCTGAGCCGCCAGCATCCGTCAGATGATTGTTGCTTTCTAAATCTTCCACAGCCGTAAGGAAGTCAATCGGAATACGCTTTTCATGCAGCCGGGTGAAGGCCGCCCATATCCAGCCGTTGCGAACGATATAAAAATCTTCTGGCTTAAGAAACTGGCCAATATCAAAAAACGAATCCGGGTTAATCAGCACCGCGCCGATAACGGCTTCTTCCGCCTGGCGGTTGTGCGGCTGCACCTGAATATCATTTATCTGGTTTTCTTCAACAAGTGGGAAATCGTCCATAGGGTTTAAAAATAATTGAGAGTAAGAGCGGACCACAGTGTCCACTTTTAAATAATTGTATCCGATTTCAGTGTGGATAAACTGCCTAAGTTCGTGGTCTTAAGGTTTCGGTTCTTCCGGGTTATCTTTTGATTCGTCCGTTTCATCTTCTGGCGGTTTATTTAATGCGTCCAGATCAATGTTCTGCAAAAAATCTTCATAAACCGAAAGACGATCGCTGCTTTCATCATTAGACGGAATTAACCAATCCGGCGCTTGTGGAACTAGCGGAGCTGGTTCCTGGGCTTGCAAATCCTTTTCTGGTTTGACGCCTGCTTTTTCTATAACTTCACGAGAAGCTAAAATCGGAACATGTGCTCTTACAGCCATGGCCAGCGCATCTGAAGGACGGGAATCGATTTCCAATATGCTGCCGTTAACTTCGACAATCAGGCTGCCGTAAAACACATCATCTTTTAAATTCACAACTTCTACCCGTAACAAGCGAGCATTCAACGCATTCAGTACATTCCTCAATAAATCATGCGTTTGCGGACGGGCAACTTCAATATCTTGCAGCGCAATAGTGATCGCTTCAGCTTCGTACGGTCCTATCCAAATAGGAAGGTACCGCTCAGTATCTACTTCGCGCAGAATTACGATGCGTTGTTGGTTTGTCAAGCTTACACGCACACTATCGATAACAACTTCAACCATACGGGTCATAATAACCTCCGAAAAGTAACCAAGCCGATCATGAATTTTATTCTAACATGTGCATACCTTGACTGCAACCGATTCTTAATATTCGTGTATAATACTTAAGTCTTAACAAATTTCTTTTTTCAATTTCCCGCAGGCGGATGAAATATTTTCATCTCCTCAGTGGTAGTCCAAGTCCCGGTTTTTTCGGGAATTTTTCAACAGAAATCTGGCAGGTTACCCAACTAATGAATGGTTTTTCATCAAAAATAGCAGCCCATAAAAACCCCGCCCTTGGTCCGGCCATGCCAAAGGCCTCTGTGTTGTTAGTGGAAAACAAACCGGCAATTCAGTCTGCTTACTTTGATGGCTTATCTCGTAAAGGGTATCAAGTAATCACAGCGATAAATGGTGCAGAAGCCATCAAGCAAATTGATGCACTGCATATTGATCTGGTCATCATCAACGCCGTTTCTCTATATTCTAACGGGAAAGGCATTATTCGCAGCATCAAGAAAAAAATTCCAGCTATGCCCATCATTCTACTATTGCAGGAGAATCAATCGCTTGAGGAATCCGGCGCTGAGGTTGCCCTGGCAATTCCGTTCACATTGCAAAAATTAATCAACCGCATGAAACCCCTTTTGCCAGCCATGAAACTTGATGTATTAAAAGTCGGATCGTTACAATTGGATGTTCGTGAAAGAATCGCGCTCTATCAGGGCAGGCAGACTCGATTGCCTCCTCGATTAATGCAACTGTTGCAAATGTTGATGGAGCACCCCGGCGAAGTAATTGAGCGGAAAGAACTGTTTCGCCGTGTGTGGGAAACAGATTATGTAGAGGACACCCGATCGCTGGATGTGCATATCAGTTGGCTGCGTGCGGCGCTTGAACTTGACCCCCGCCATCCTTTGTTGATAAAGACTTTGCGCGGTGTCGGTTATCGTCTTGATCTGGGTGAACCGCCCACCCGTCCAATTGAAAAACAAAAACTAATTTAATTCCATTGAAATTGCCTTTGGTGATTTTAGAATAATTCCATTTGCAAAAGAATAGAGCGGTAAGGTGTGTCAGAGACCCATCCGTACCGCTCAGATTAAAGGTGAGTATTAGATATCCATCATTTCAGAGGGGTAGTTTTACTCCTGGATGCTCTGATCTTTTCACTGGCTAGATTTTGGGGTATTTCAATAAATGGCGGGGTTTCTTTTTGTTTTGGAGTCAGTGGAACTAAAATCGTTGGGGGTATTGACGCAACTTCTTCTGTTGGCTGAATCGGTGTAGCCTCATTTGTTTGCAGTACCGGCGAGACAGCATTGGCAGAAGGTTTTAGCTGACTTCCTTGCGCTGCCGGTATTTGGGCAACTTCTTTCGCTGGAGATGCTGGCGCCACCTCTTTCGTTTGTGAAATTGGCAAAGCGCTTTCTTTTGATTGGATTTTTGGAGTTTCTATAGCTGCGGCTGAAGGCGGAACTTCTTTCAATGCAGGTATAGCTGGAATAACTTTTGACGACGTTGTTGACGGAGCTTCAATCGTTGGCGATGCTGCCTGAGCTGCTTTCTTTGGCGGTGTTTCTGAGACAGTAGCTGTTGCTGGAATATGTGCAGTACGGACACCTGGTATATTTTCAACAGATAATTTTTCTCCGGCCAACATTTCTATGATTGCAATAACACCAGAATTATCCAACTCACCCATCCCGTTATCCACCATAGCCTGGTACAACTGGCTGCTGATGGCCGTTCCGGGAAGCGATACGCCGTATGTATGGGCAGTTTCCAGTACAATCCCCAGGTCTTTTAATTGCAGATTCGCCTTAAACCCAGGCATCCGATTGCCATCAAAGAGCCGCTTAGGCTTAACATCCAGCGCCCAGCAGCGGGCCGAGCCGGCTGACACTGCTTCTACCACTTTTCGCGGATCTGTCCCACATTTTTGAGCGAAAATCATCAATTCGCCCATCGCCACCATTTGAGCTGCCACCATAATCTGATTGGCCGCTTTTGCTATTTGACCTGCCCCCGCACCACCGATATGGGTTATGGTCTTCCCCATCGCCTGCAGAACCGGCTTGACCGTTTCAAAAGCATCTTTTGGCCCCCCGACCATGATAGTTAAGGTGCCTTCGCGCGCACCGATATCACCTCCACTCACTGGTGCGTCGAGGCTGGCAATGCCAACTGCCTCCAGCTTATCTGCAATTTCCCGCGCGGCATCCGGTTTGATAGTTGAATTATCAATATAAATCAACCCAGGATGCACACCATGAATAATGCCCTTTTCTCCTAACACAACATTCATCACATCAGGTGTATCTGGTAAATTGGTGAAAACAATTTTCACTTTGCGGGCAACTTCTGCAGGAGAATTCGCTGCAAAAGCGCCTTCAGCCACAAGTTCATCAACTGCCTGGCGGCTTCGGTTATGCACAACTACCGGGAAGCCGGCTTTTAATAAGTTACGCGCCATCGCCTTTCCCATCAATCCCAGACCAATGTATCCGACCGTTATCATTTATCCCTCCGCCAAAGTATTACAGGTCATTCTAATATTACACGATTATAATCTGCTCTGCGTGGGAATCACAAAAAGGAGAACATAATATGGAACAACAGATTAATCGAAAACGGCTGGCTTTTTTTCTTACCTTTGCTTTCGGTATCGCCTGGTTGATAGGGCTAGTCATATATCTTACTGGCGGCCTATCGGGCAGCCCAGAAATAGTGCCGGGATCCAAAATCACGCTGGCTATTTTACTTATTACAGTAGGTTATATGTGGGCGCCAGCCCTGGCAAATATTTTCACCCGCCTTGTTACCAAGCAGGGATGGAATGATCTTCTTTTGGTGCCATTCTTTAAGAAGAATTGGAAATTCTGGGTTGCGGCGTGGGTCTTTCCCGCCTTTCTCACCATTGCAGGAGGGATTGTATATTTTCTGGTTTTCCCTTCACATTATGATGCTAACCTTACGGTTCTTCAGAAAATGATTAGCGCTTCTTCTCCTGGAATGACTATCGATCCATGGTTGGTTGTTCTCGGTCAGTTGATTGCAGCAATTTTGGTCGCGCCTGTAATAAACAGTTTTTTTACCTTTGGAGAAGAATTTGGCTGGCGGGGTTATCTGCTTCCCAATTTGCTGCCTTTGGGTGAAAATAAAGCCTTCCTGATCAGCGGTATCATCTGGGGGATGTGGCATGCCCCGGTAATTGCCATGGGGCATAACTTCGGACTCGATTATCCAGGTGCACCCTGGTTGGGTATTGTGGTTATGGTCTGGTTCTGCATACTGGTTGGAACGTTTCTGAGCTGGCTTAGCATCAAAGCTGAGAGTATTTGGCCAGCGGTCATCGGGCATGCCGCCATTAATGGGATTTCTGCACTTCCCCTTCTTTTTATGTTGGGAAATCCGAATATGATTTTAGGCCCGACTCCCGTAGGAATCATTGGTTCGATCGGGTACCTGGCTGTTTTCATCTGGATATTCGTAATTAAAAATAAAACCAAATTATGACAATCATTTTTTCAAAATTAGGACAACATTTTTTTACGGCCAATATTGCTTACCTGCACAAATCCAATCCCTATCAGGTTTCTTTTAACCGATCTCATATTGAAAACATGTTGGCCGTATTCGGGAGACTTTTGCCATCGTCAAGGAAAGTATCCTAGCTGCGTCTCGTTTGGGGCGCCTAGGCATCAATTCCCAGTTTGTAAAACGATAACTGCCAAAAATTGTTGGATTAAATCGAAGAAATAGGAAAATTGCTAATAATTCTTTTCTGCTCATCTGATTCCACTGCCCCCGGAACCAGATCCCGAATCCAGCAGATGGCTTCCTCACTTCCCAATCCTAATTGCCGGCGCGCTAAACAGGCGGCAAACATGCCTGCTCGTCCCCGGCCAGCATGGCAGTGAATAGCGAGATTCTTTCCCGACCTGGCCAAATCCAGAGCGGCATCCACAGATTGGGACAATAACAAGATGGTTGTTCCGCTGTAATCCCTTATGGGTAAATAGATTACGCCCATCCCATCGCGTTTATAGAGTTTGCGCAAGTTCTGCCCGGCACATTCCCTGCATTCGGTATCCGATACCAACACAACGACGGTATGGATTTCATTTTGTTTATAAGCCGGGTAAACCCAGTCAGTTTGATCGTAATGCCCAAACGGCATAGGACTGCGAAATATTTTCCCAGGTAGTCCCAGCGGTAAGAGTGTAAGTTCCATCTAAGGATTGGGCAACGAGTTTATGGTACCCGGGTCGGTGTTCTGGTTGGCGTGGCTGTTGGTTCGGGGGTTTCTGTTGCCAATTTATACACTCTGGATTCCCACGGGAGCAAATCGCCGGCGCTGATGCCATCTGAATAATACAAACTTAGCACCCGCTTGAAGAAGGGAGCCGCCACAGCAGAACCTTCGCCGCCATTCTCCACCAGAACTGCCACGGCAATATTCGGTTTTTCGCCTTCCGGCCGGTCGGTGTAACCACCAAACCAGGCATGCGGTCTGCCTTCCGAGGTGGTGGCTGTTCCAGTTTTGCCCGCTAATTTAAAATCGATGGAAGCCAGAATTTCACGAGCAGTTCCTAGCGGTTTCTTGCTGAAAGCTACCCCTTCCATAGCATCTTGAATGACTTTTAAATTCTCAGGACTAACAGGCAGCGTGCCGTTTTTTTCTGATTGGAAAGTGTAAGATGGCGTGCCATCCGGCAAAGTGATTTTTTCAATCAATGAAGGTTTATATAATGTGCCCCCATTGCCGATGGCAGCAATAAATCGAGCAACCTGCAGAGGGGTAACCAGCATGGCGCCCTGGCCAATTGCCAATTGAACGGCATCACCTTCGTTTTGTGGATCGGGAATATTGCCGGGGTCTTCCGCAATTTGACCAATTCCGGTAGCGCTACCCAGACCGAAAGCCCGTGACATGTCGGATACAGCCCGGTCATACCCTTGACGGTAAAGTTCCAACCCGATATGCCAGAACCAGGGGTTGCACGAACGGATCAAGCCTCCCGGTAAATTCAGTAAACCGCTGGGGGGATATTCTTTCGCTTTCGTCCAGTCATCCAGAACTACACCGGGTAATTCTCTAAAATCAAGCTGGCAGTCATAAGTCGAATCCTTGGTGAATACGCCGGTTTCCAGGGCGGCGGCCATGGTGATCACCTTGAAGACAGAACCAAGCGGGTAGCCGCTCTGCGCAGCGCGATTAAGCAGCGGTTGTGAAGGATCACTTAGAAAATTATTGAGCAAAACACCGTTATTGTTGTTAATATTTTCAGATGAAAATCGGTTTTGGTCGTACCCTGGGGATGAAACCATCGCCAGAATTCGGCCAGTATCCCGCTCCATAACAACAATAGCCCCTTTGAATTCCTGAAAAGAACGCTGTAATTTCATTTGCAGGTCTGAATTCAGGGTAGTGGTGATATTCTGGGAAGGTTCCATTTCTACCTGGGCCAATCTCGTCACGGCCTGTCCCTGGGCATTCACCAAAGTCAACGCTGCCCCATGTGCGCCGGCCAGGTACTTCTCCTGCGACTTTTCCAACCCCGCAACACCGACAATTTCGTCACCGCGATAACCCAGGCGTTTATATGCATTAATTTGATCACTGGGAATTGCCTGAACATACCCTATCACTTGAGAAGCAATTCCCCGGTCATAATACAATCCATTCAGGGAATAGGAATATCGGCTATTAAAAGTTGATTGCAACACTGCCGGGAAGTCAGCCAATGCAGCTTTATTGCGTTCGACGCTTTCTAAAGTTGCTTCCCCAATCGGGATATACCAATCAGCTGCAGCGCCGATATAGGATTTGTAGATATCTTCGACTGATACCCCGGTCAGGATAGAAAGCTTGATATTCTGTGCCTGTTCGGTATTGGGGTCTATCTTTCCCGGCACAATTCCCAGGGCAACGACTTTCGTAGGGGATGCCAGAGGTAGCCCGGCGGTGTCATAAACACTGGCCCGTTCCGGGAAGTTATTCTCAATCTGAAGGCGATTTCCACCGCCCATCTCGGGCATAATCAGGCCGTCATGCCACTGAACTTTCCAGCTACCATCTTCCATAACCAGATTAAACATTTGGTCGCGGGTGAACTCACCGAAAAGATTAGTTACATAGTTCAACCGTACTCCCAATGAGGCGGCATCCAATCGAGTACTATTCGCACCAACTACATAATTGATTCCCGCCAAAGTCAGAGCATTCTCTGCATCAGTGTAGATTTTTGTAAAATCTTCCTCAGTGATTCCTGACTGGGATTCGCGAGAAACCTGTGAATACATGGCGGCATGATCAAATATTTTCCAGGCATCCAGAAATGCCGAGATTGATGTAGCAGCGCCCGGCTGGCTGGTAGTCAACACAATTGGAGTTGGCAAGCTGGAAGTGGGAGTTGGAGTTGATGGTTCCGGCGTTGGAGTACCAGCAGGAATTACCTGGCTACAGGCAGTCAAAACCAACATCAGGGTTATGAATAATTGATTGGCTTTCATCGAATCCTCAACCTTACAAATGGGGATTCTATCACAGACCGATGGGAGCGCTTCATCATTAAACGCGAGTAAGCCAGGGAAGCGCTTCTTCTAATTCCCGGTCAGGCCCTGTCAGCGTGATCCGGGCATTAAAAACATGCGGTAAGAATGAACAAAGAAATGCAACAAGCGCTTCGGATTCGATGATACAGAAATGCCGACTGCCAAAGATGTAAATTTCTAAATTACCCACCGGGGTAGGGCTTACCCATTTTTGGGGCGTCTCTTTTATTGGAAAGAACCCACACAGATGCAGAGCAGCCTGCAAAAAATAAGCTTGAAATGGATTGAAGATGTCCGGTGAGGGAGTCGATTGCAGGAAAACAGGTTCATACGTGCGGGCTAATTTTTCCGCTGCTGCCGGGAATCGTAGCCAGGCATTCGCTCCTTCTCCACGGGTGAATGCCGCCGCTGGGCCTGCATAATCTGAGGGGTAAACGAGAATCCGGCCGCGCGACCGTCCCCAACATAGCCGGATGTCTTCTCGATGTGGTTGCCATATGCGAGGTACCAATTCCTGCCAGCCATCCTCGCTTTTTTCAAGTTGTAAAAAATGCCCTTTGGTATCTACAAGGCCATCAGTTCTTACCCAAAGTTCCAATTCAGCCAGCATCTCCGGCTGCATGCTGGTATAACGGGCCGCCGCTACAGCTCCATGAGCCGCATAAAATGCACCCGCTTGTAGAGCGGCCTGGCATAAAGTTCGCCAGAACAATGGATGGTTGCCGTCAATCTGTACCGCTTTTGTTAATGCTTCCAAAGCTTCTTCAGGATGTTTCTGGCGGGTAGAAGTCTCCGCCAAGACAATCCAGGCTTCCAGGCAACCCGGTTCATCCGTTGTCCATCTGCGGGATAAGGAGGCTGCCCGGGCAAGATCATTGCGCAGCCAGCAAGCGACCACTGCTTGTTTGTAAGCGGGTGCATTTGGCCCCTCCGATTGAACTGCGGTCAATTTCTTAACCATCCCTTGGCTGTTTTTCAGGGGGAAGCCAGCCGTAAAATGCGAGATCCAGCGATCCATCCGAGTGAAAAATGACACCTTCTTCTTCCAGCAATTGGCGCTGCAAGGCTGATCCATAACCGAAGCCGTGCGGACTGATGCGCCCTTTAGCATTGATTACCCGTTGCCAGGGGACATTTTTCTCATCAGCCAATGCTGCCATGGCAAACCCGACCATGCGGGCGCTGCAACCGCCCACTAGCCGGGCTACTTGTCCATAGGTAACAACGCGGCCGGCTGGAACCTGCCTGACCAGATGATAGATGGTTTCGTACAGTGGGCCGCTCATTTCGATAATTCGGAATGTCGGTAGCAGTTGATAATATGGTCATTGACCAATCCAGCCGACTGCATGATGGCATAACAAATAGTAGGACCAACAAATTTAAATCCTCGTTGAATCAACGCCTTGCTCAAATTTTCCGCTTCAAGGGTGATTGCCGGAATCTCTTGCAGAGTTTTGAAAGCATTTTGGATTGTTTTCCCGTTTACAAAACTCCAGAAAAAAGCATCGAAGCTGCCAAATTCTTGTTGGACTTTCAGGAATTTTTGCGCATTAATAATGGCCGATTCCACTTTGCGCCGGTTGCGAATAATTTCCGGGTTAAGCAGCATCTCTTCCACCTTATCCTGTCCAAAGCCGGCCACAATGGATGGGTCAAATCCGGCAAAAGCCCGCCGAAACCCATCCCGCCGTTTCAGGATGATTTCCCAGTTCAATCCGGCCTGGGCGCCGTCGAGGATGAGAAATTCATATAATTTACGATCATCATGCACCGGAACACCCCATTCGGTGTCATGATAAGTCAACATTGGTTCTTTAAGAGACCAGTTGCATCGTTCCATAGGATTTATTTTAGCAGAAAACCGTCTTATTACCCGGCCTGGGAGATGGATAGAAAGTTAATCACGAGTTTTTTTGGATTTTAATTTTTGCCATCTCTGATATCAGGATAAATTCAAATAACTCCCTGGCTGAATAAGCTCTGCTAGCCAGCCGGCTACAACAAGACAACCTCTCCGTCTGCTGGAATAATCAGCTGATCTTCGTTCACTTCGTGCGCCCGCACAAAATTCCCTAATTCCACCCGTGAGACGGTGGCATGGTCCAGCGCTTCCATATGTATAGCCACGACTTTGCTCTTTGGCGCTAAGTGGCAGACCTCCAATGTTTGGAAAGTATCCATCACGATGAGCATTCGTTCCTCGCCCCACTTAACAGGGCATATCCACAAGCGGATTGAGTAATTTCCCTGCATAAGACGTTCTGGTGAACCTCGCAGCCAGAAATGGGTCGCAAACAAAATGATGTCCGTGATACTCTATACGCATTGTGGCATTGCGGATCAATTGAATTAGCATGACTGCCTCATGGGTTCAGAATAATGCTTTGGGAAGGGAATTCGCCCAGGTTCGAATGGCATTCCAATCGCGGTGATCGCCCTCTTTCCACACTCCAAAGGCAACGCTCAACTTGAATTTCAATCGGTCGCCAAGAGACGGGATTTTAGCAATATCCAGCGCACCGGCAAACAGACCCTGGCTTACAGGCTTAACTTGCGAACACACGGGCTGCAGCCAGGTAGCTACTTGATCGCGGTATTTGCCATTTCCCATTACCAGCGTCATACACACCAGAAAAGCAGCAAAAGGCCGCTGGTTCAGGACAGCTCGATTAGATTGAATAAACTGCACGGCTTCTGGTAGCCAGGCTTTCCCCTGGATGGCGCTACCGGCCACTACAGCCCGGTAGGGAGTAAGATCATGCACGTCCGGCATCGGCAGTACATCAACTTGAGAGCCGTTCTCAGACAACACTGCACCAATAGCCTGCGCCACGCCGACAGTGGAACCAGTCCGGCTGGCATAAGTAACTAAAATCCGATTATTCAATAGAAAACCTCCCAAATATGGAGATTACAACCTGGTAAAGAAATTATCCTGTACCTATTTATAGAACGAATCAAACTTTAATAATTGAATAATAGTTTAGATTTTCAAAACAGACTTCGAATAATTATTAAACAAAAAACCGATATAAACATAGGTTATTCTAACGAATCATCACACCTTCTTTTAACCCCGCTGAACTGGCTAAGCGTTGAATTTCTTCCTTGGTTAACCGATCAGAAAGTGGGGGGCCAAAGGGTTGTTCTTCATAAGGCCATTCGAGGATTACAACCTGTTTCCCGGCCACCCGAAGACCTTCCTGAAAAGATTTCAGGGGGTCATCGGTTTCATGAAGAACCATTCCGAAAAACACCATATCAAAAGATTTATCCTCATAAGGAAGGTTCTCGATCGGAGCTATTTTAAACGAAATTGAGGGTAGGATTTCAATGCAGGCCGCCACCATTTCTGCATTCACGTCGACACCTTCAACTTGAAGACCATGTGAATGAAAAGCCTGTGCAAAAACTCCGCTTCCTGTTCCTGCATCTAAAATTGAGTGTATCGATTGATTCTCAAGACAAATATC